>JAFTXB010000107.1 GCA_017461825.1 Clostridia bacterium | reverse complement strand
GCAAGTGACGGATTTTTCGACGAGCCTATAGGCTCAGCGTGTGAAATGCCCCAAGGGGGCTATCGCAAGCCACCAGCACGGCTGGTGGTCATGACTGTATTAACGGATCAACTCCAGCGCGTCGAAATCGACCGAGTAGACTACCTTTGCGGCACCTTTGATCTCCACGGGGATATGCAGAGCGACCGTGAGCGGAATTTCGGGCTGCATGCCATCAAAAAACCACTCGTTTGCACCGCCGAGGATCTTGTTTTCGGCACTGAGAAATTGACAGTGCAGGCAGAGTGCCGCTATGGGGCGGTCGTATTTTCCAATCAATGTGCCGGTTGTATTCATTTCGCCGTTCTCGGTTTTGACGCGGAAGTTTTCAAGCCTTGCGTGTTTCATGACCGGCGTTGAAAGCTTGAGATAGCCAGAAGCTTTTGCAACCGCCGAAAGCGAGGCAACCGCGGCACCGCGTATCCGTCTTGTGATGCCGAAATGGTAAATGCCGGCGGGATCGATCGAGCGGATGCGGTCACGCAGGACGGTGATGATCGCGCCGTTGCGATCCTTTAGTGTCACATCGATCTCCACATCGCGTGCCATGCGGTCGGCGTTTGGGTTTTCGATATCGATACCAAGCGAAAGCTCGTAGCCATCTCCCACGCGTTTTCCGGCAGTTCCGCCGATGGCGCGTACCTTGAGCGGCAGGGGCTCGGGGTCGGGCTCTTTTGTCAGTTCATCCAAAATGTTGTGAAAGCTTTCGGAATATCCCCATGTGTATGTCGTTTGAGGATTGCGGTTTTCCATATAGGCAAATTCCATTAACACCACGCTAAAGGCGCGCAGATATTGCATCACGCGCGGGATCTCGTCGGCATCGATCCCCACGGCAAGCACAGTCGGCCAGTACCCGCTTCCGGGCATGGAAAAACGGTTGCCGTATTTGCGGCTGTATTCGACATAATTTTTGCCGTGCGGCTCACGGAATGCCGCAAAGATCGCCTCGGTCGCTGCGGGATCTGCAACAGATGAGAGCGCATTGCGGACAAATCCCTCGGCATGTGCGGGATCCCAGCCTTGCGTCAACGCCTCGGACATCAATGCAAAGGTGAGCTGCTCATGCATGTTTAAATCGGGTAAAAGGGCACACAGATCAAGTGTTTGCTCCTTGTAACGGATCACAAATGGGGTGGATAAAAACTCGGCAAGGTCGCGCATGACCTCGCCCGCACCTTTGCCAACCGCATTTTTATATTCTGTTTCCATGTTTGATTTCATAAACCTTTCTTTTTTGTCACAAAATGAAAAAATAAATTTTCTATTGGATTTTGGCACCGAAAGAAGTGTCATAACATATGCTTGTTATCAATATTATACACCTTTTATACACGTTTGGCAATACCCAAATCCGATTTTTGTAGGTATATATTGAGTGGATTATTTTAATTTGCTAAAATTTTTTGACGAAAACCTGTTGACAAATTGCAATTTTTGTATTATAATAAATTCGTTTATTGGGTCTGTTTTGCGAGATAAAGCGCAAAAAGGTGTGAGATTGTGAAATTTTCAACAATCAAACTTGCAAAACGACGAAACCATTATGGAGGAGAATACAGTTATGAGTATCAAAAATGCCTACCTTTTGAAGGTGTTGGAAGATGTAAAAAAGCGCAATCCCGGTGAGGCGGAGTTCCACCAGACCGTAAGCGAAGTGCTCGAGTCTCTCGAACCCGTGGTCGAAAAGCGCCCCGAGCTGATCGAAAAGGGTATCATCGACATGATCGTTGAGCCCGAGCGCATCATCAAGTTCCGCGTTCCGTGGGTGGACGATGCGGGCAAGGTGCAGGTCAACCGCGGCTACCGCGTGCAGTTCAACAGCGCGATCGGCCCGTACAAGGGAGGACTGCGCTTCCATCCTACCGTAAACGAGAGCATCATCAAGTTTTTGGGCTTTGAGCAGACCTTCAAGAACTCGCTCACCTCGCTCCCCATGGGCGGCGGTAAGGGCGGCTCCGACTTTGACCCGCAGGGCAAGTCCGACGCAGAGGTTATGCGCTTCTGCCAAAGCTTTATGACCGAGCTTTCCAAGTACATCGGTGCAAACACCGACGTTCCCGCGGGTGACATTGGCGTTGGCGCGCGTGAGATCGGCTATCTGTACGGTCAGTACAAGAGACTGCGCGACGAGTTCACCGGTGTTCTCACCGGTAAGGGACTGCCTTACGGCGGTTCTCTCATCCGTCCCGAGGCAACCGGATTTGGCGCGGTTTACTATACGGTTGAAATGCTCAAGCACTTCAAGGACGACATCAAGGGCAAGACCTTCGCCATCTCGGGCTTTGGTAACGTTGCTTGGGGTACCGTCAAGAAGGTCAATGAGCTGGGCGGCAAGGTCGTTACCATTTCGGGTCCCGACGGCTATATCTACGATCCCGACGGCATTGCTACCGAGGAAAAGATCAACTACATGCTGGAAATGCGCGCATCCTGCCGCAACCGCGTACAGGACTACGCAGACAAGTTTGGCGTAGAGTTTTTCCCGAAGCAAAAGCCTTGGGGTGTCAAGGCTGACATCCTCATGCCCTGCGCAACCCAGAATGAGGTTGGCATGGCAGAGGCTGAGCAGATCGTTGCCAACGGCGTGAAATACTACGTTGAGGTTTCCAACATGCCCACCACCAACGAGGCGGTTGCATACCTGAAGGCAAACGGCGTTGTCGTTGCGCCCTCCAAGGCTGTCAACGCAGGCGGTGTTGCGGTTTCGGGTCTGGAAATGTCCCAAAACTCCATGCGCTACAGTTGGAGTGCCGAAGAGGTTGACGCAAAGCTTCGCACCATCATGGCAAACATCTTTGCTAACTCGGTCAAAGCCGCGAACGACTACGGTCTCGGCGACGACCTCGTTGCAGGTGCCAACATCGCCGGCTTCATCAAGGTTGCCGACGCAATGCTCGCCTACGGCGTGGTCTGATCTCGTACAATATACCAAACAGCGGCTCGCTTCGGCGGGCCGCTGTTTTTGTGGTGCGCTCAGTATGGAACAATTGTTTAGCTGAGGAAGTCGGCTACGGGCTTGGAAAAAATGCAGTGCTTGTCAGAAAAAATGACAACTCATAGATGAACGAAAAAGGGGCTATCTTCATGCGACAGCCCCAATTCGTTTTTACGTGTTATCGTTTTGTTTCGTTTTTTTGAAAATAGTATCGTAAGGAAGGGAAATGATAATGCCGGAGATCGCGAGCCCGAGCCAAACGAGGATCAAACGGCTCCAGCCAATCGAGGTTGCGGCGTTTGCAAATATCACGTTTGCGGTGGCGGCGGCCATATAGCTTAAAAAGTCGAGAAATCCTGTAGCGGAGGAGACCATTCCCGTGTCGCGCAGACTCGGGCAATAGCGGCTCCACAGCAAGCATGCCGCTCCATTGGAGGACATGATGGCAAGCACGAGGAAGATGATATTAACAGCCGGGGTGTTTACAAGAAAGGTGAGTACAAAAAACAGCGCCGAGCTTAAAAACATGAATAAAATGGTCTTTTCGAGATGGTATCCAAGACGTTCATAAATAAAGACCGCAATAAATGCCGTGGTGGATATTACAAGCGTAGCGACCGTAAACAGAGTTGCCGAGAGCTGGGCAGATAAACCGAGGTACTGTGAAATATAGGTTGGCAGCCAAAAAACAACCGATGTACGAACGATACCCGTGATGATCGCAATCAGCGCAAACTTTACGATCTTTCTTTTTAAAAGCACTCCAATGTTTTTTGAACCGCTTTTTTGGGCTTTGAAAAGACCGTACTGTATGAGCTTTTTTCGCTCGAAGAACGAAAAAAACAGAAAGCTTGTGATTGCCATCACCACAAGCACGGTGCTGCTTGCGGCGAACACGTTTTGCCAGACGAGAAAGGATGCCAAAAGCCCTGCAACGGGAGATCCGAAAAAGGATGCGAAGGTGTAGCCGAGCGTGCATCTTGTTGTGTAGATCGGCTCGGTGTTTTCGGAGACTACCTTTGTCATTGGCCCGTAGACCATGGAAAGGAAGAAGCCCGTAAGTCCGTAGACGATCATTGCCGCATCGGGGGAAAAGGTGATATGGGGGAATACCAGGTTTGTAATACCTGCGCCCAAAAGACCGATACAGATCATCCATTTTGCCTTGATCTTTTCTCCGATTGCACCGTTTATCAGCTGTCCTACGGCATAACAAATAAAATAAAGTGAGGATGTTTTTCCAATGTATTCCTCGGCATAGCCAAGCTCAAGCATCTGCGGTGTGACTGCACTCAGTATATTTCGTGCAATGTAGACGGCTAAATAGGAGACCGAGCAGAGCGTACCGATTTTAATTGCGTTCCAAGCCTTTGGATTGAGTTTCATGTTACGTTCCTTTCGTTGTTTTTCGTGAGAATTTTTTATAGCTGAGATGATTTGATTTTGCGGAGACGTGCATACACCCCGATCGCGAAGAGCGGGAAGAGCATTCCCACAAGCATTCCAAGCTTCATGCCAAGCTGCTCGGGGGAAAGGCTCAGGCTCTGTGCAAGGCTTTGCGCGGTTGCATTTGCCGATACCGTGTCGGTGATGATGCCGATCAGCTGCGGTCCCACCGATGCGCCGAGGTCACCGCCCGCCGCCATGATGGCATAAATGAACACGCCGCCCGTGGGGAAACGGTCGGATGCGACGATGAGGCTGCCCGGCCACATCATCGAGGTGCAAAAGCCTGTCAGAGCGCAGGCGACAAGACCTAAGATCGCAATGCTTGAGACCGCCGCGGTGAGATAGCAGACCGTTGCCCCGACAGCACCCCAAAACAGCACCTTTTCAATATGCTTTCCGTATTTTGCGTACAGAGAGCGTCCGAGTCCCAGCATCACAGCAAACATCGCAACGCCAAAGATGTCACCCCAAACCTTGGGGATCCCCAGCGCCGCCTCAAGATAGCCCGAGCTCCATTGTGCCATGGTACACTCTGACGCACCGCCGAGAAAAATTCCGATGATACAAAGCCAAATGCCCTTGCTTTTCAGCATCGAAAGCGCCCCCGACGCACGTTCGGGCGTTTGCATTTCGGGGAGCTTTGCGCCGCAAAAGAGGATCGACGCCGTGAGCGGTACGATTCCCATGCCCAATGCCAGCCACTGCCAGTGCTCGCTGCCAAAGGTCAGCAAAAAGAGTGTGCCGACAACGATCACAAACACCACGCCCCATGCGTAGATCGAGTGCAGCTTGCTCATTTCTCCGTCGGGATCCTTTGCGGGGATCGCCGCGATCACGGGGCTGATGAGTACTTCGGCAAGCCCTGATGAGGCGGAGAACACGACCGTTCCCAACACCAGCCCGAGATAGACGTTTGCGGGAAACAAAATGGGGGCAAGCACGTAGAGGAGCAGCCCTGCCAAGGTCAAGACGGGAGTGATCTTTACGGTCATTGGAATGTTGAACTTATGTGAGAAAAATGAAAAGATGAGGTCAACGGCAAGCTGTGTACAGAAGTTGATGAGAACCAAAAGTCCCAAAAAGGAAAACGAAATACCGTACAGCGACCGAAAGGTCAAAAACAAGAGCGGCGGCAGATTTCCCATTACCGACATCGAAATATTGGTCGCGTAGCAGGCAAGCTTGACCCGCGCATAGCGTCTGTCCATTGCAAAATTCTCCCTTCTTGGGCAAAAAGTCAAACGAACAGGGATAGTATACCATAAAAAAAGAAAAAAAGCAAGTTTTTTTGCGCATAAAAAAGTGTTTTTTTGTTTTTTTGCGTATATTAATAATGAGAAAAAAAGGAGGTGCCGATCCATGACGTTAAGTGAGATGTTTTTGGAGCGTGAAAGAACCACGCTGTCACCGTATGCATTTTTGACCGCCGATACACGGGGCAGGGAACATCCCTATACCCCCAGCGAAATGAGAACCGAATTTCAGCGCGACCGAGACCGCATCATCCATTCGCAGTCCTTCCGTAGGTTGATGAATAAAACGCAGGTCTTTTTAGCGCCCACGGGAGACCATTATCGCACGCGTCTGACGCACACCCTTGAAGTTACACAGATCGCGCGCATTATTGCGAGAGCGCTCCGCCTTAATGAGGATCTCACCGAAGCTGCGGCAATGGGGCACGATCTTGGGCATACGCCTTTCGGTCACTCCGGTGAGGACGCTATGAAGGAGCTGTATTCCAAGGATTTCACCCATTACAGGCAGAGCTTGCGCGTGGTGGATAAATTGGAAAACAACGGCAAGGGCTTAAATCTTACATGGGAGGTGCGCGACGGAATCGTCAACCACACGGGCAAATGCATGGCGTCTACCTTGGAGGGTGTGATCGTTAAATTTGCCGACCGTATCGCTTATATCAATCACGATATCGACGATGCCTGCCGTGCGGGGATTTTGTCAAAGGAGGAGATTCCGAGGGATCTTCGTATGATCCTGGGGGAGACCCACAGTGAGCGCATCAACACAATGGTATCATCGGTCATCCGCTCCAGCACCGATCAGCCATCTATCTCTATGGAGCCTGAAATACAAGATGCAACCAATCGCTTGCGCGAGTTTATGTTCGATGCGGTATACACCAATTCGGTTGCAAAAGCACAGGACGGACGCGCCAAGGAGCTTTTGGCGCAGCTCTTCCATCACTTTGTCAAATATCCTGAGGAAATGCCCGAGTTTTATCGGAGCAATATCGAAGCCGACGGTGTCGAGCGTTGCGTGTGCGATTTTATTTCAGGTATGACCGACCGCTATGCGATTGATACTTATAAGGAACTCTTTATTCCGAGAGTTTGGAGTAATTAAATTATGAGATTTCCCGAAAATTTTATACAAGAGGTCGTTGACAGAACCGATATCGAGGAGCTTGTCGGCAGGTATGTAGAGCTTAAACGAAGCGGTTCCAACCTGCTTGGAAGATGTCCCTTTCACAGCGAAAAAACGCCCTCGTTTTCGGTCTCTCCCACCAAGAAAATGTTTTTCTGCTTTGGATGCCACGCGGGGGGGACTGTGATCACCTTTGTGCAAAAAGCAGAAAATTTAGAATTTACCGATGCGGTTGAGTACCTTGCCAATCGAGCGGGGTTGCCGCTTCCCAAAGAAAGTGAAACTTCCATTGGAAATACCGGTGTGTCAAGAAAGCGCGTGCTTGAGATGAACCTTGAGGCGGCAAAATTTTTCAGAGCCTGCCTTTTCGACCCCGCGATCGGTGCGGAGGGGATGAAATATTTGCACGAAGATCGCGCGCTTTCGATTGCCACCATCAAACATTTTGGGCTTGGCTTTGCACCGAACAGCGCGTTTTCGCTCATTGCCCATATGCGAAAGCTTGGGTTTCACGACGAAGAGCTGGTAGAGGGTTACCTCGCACGCAAGAATCCGCAAACGGGAAAAGTGTATGACTGTTTCCGAAACCGCGTGATGTTTCCCATCATCGATCCGTCGGGCAACGTTGTGGCATTTGGCGGACGTGTTATGGACGATAGCAAACCGAAATACCTCAACTCGTCGGATACGGCGGCGTTTAAAAAGAGCCGAAACCTGTTTGCCCTGAATTTTGCCAAAAACTGCTGTTCCGAAAGAATGATCCTGTGTGAGGGATATATGGATGTCATTGCCCTGCATGCCGCGGGCTTTGAATATGCCGTGGCGACACTGGGAACCGCGATCACTCCCGAGCATGCGCGCATTTTTTCAAAATATACCAAAAAGGTCATTATTTCCTACGATTCCGATGAGGCGGGGCAAAATGCCGCCAATAAGGCAATGCGCATCCTCGGTGAGGTGGGAATGGATGTTCGTGTGCTGAAAATGAACGGTGCCAAGGATCCCGACGAATTTATAAAAAAATTCGGAGCAGACCGTTTCCGGCGCACGCTCGAGGAGAGCCGTACGGGCTTTGACCATAAAGCCGAGCAGATTTACGCAAAATATGACCTTGCCGAAGGAACGGACAAGATCAAGGCATCAAATGAGATCTGTACATTGATTGCCGAGTATGGGTCGGCGGTGGAAAGGGAAGTCTATATCGCGCAAGCATCCGAGCGGCTTGGGCTTACCGTTGAGGTGCTGAAAAACTCGGTTGAGACAGTACGTCGAAAACAAAAACGAAGCTTTGAAGCCAAGCAGAGCCGCGAGGCACAGGCAACACTCAAAAATTTCGGCGACCGCATCAACCCCGATGCCGCAAAGGATCCAAGAGCGGTATCCGCCGAGGAGACCGTGCTGGGGCTTTTGCTGATTTTTGAGGAATACCGCAACGCCGTGGAAAAGGGCGAGGTTGAGCTGGGCGAAAACGATTTTGTCACTGCGTTCAATAAACGCGTGTTCGCGTCACTTATGCGCCTGCACCAAAGTGAAAGCGGCTTGCGCCCCGAGTTGCTCGGTGCCGAATTCACTCCCGACGAAATGGGACGCATTGAGCGCGCCGAGATCACGCGCCAGCAGCTTACCAACAACGGCCCCGAAGTGTTCCGATCCGCCGTGCGGGTGCTCAAAGAGCAAAGATTAAAGGAAGATACGCAGAATGAGGATCTTGCTACACGGCTTGATCGCCTGCGGAAAAAACAAGCGAATTTACATAAAGGAAAGGCTGAAAAAAAATGAACAAGAATCATACGGATATTACGTTCGAAGAGGAAAATGTGATCGAAGAACAAACGGAGAAAACCGAAGAAGAAAAAAAGTTGAGCATGGATTCGCTCATTGAAAAGGGAAAAAAAGGAAAGCTTTCGGCGGATGACCTCGATGAGGCGCTTGAGGAGATGGATTTTGATGTTGACAGCATCGACAAGCTCTATGAAACGCTGGAGGATAACGGTATTGCGTTTGACGGTGAGATTTCCAACGAGGAGATGAGCCAGATCGAAAGCGAGGTCGAGAAATTTGGAGCCGGTGAAAATATGGAGCGTATCCTCGAGCAGGAGGGGCTTGCCATCGATGACCCCGTTCGCCTTTATCTCAAGGAGATCGGAAAGGTGCCGCTTCTTACCACCGATCACGAAAAGGATCTTGCCGAGCGCATGATGGCGGGAGATGAGAGCGCAAAGACCGAGCTGGTTGAAGCAAACCTCAGGCTTGTCGTCAGCATCGCCAAGAGATACGTCGGACGCGGAATGTTCTTCCTTGATCTCATCCAGGAGGGAAATTTGGGCTTGATGAAGGCCGTGGACAAGTTCGACTATACCAAGGGATATAAGTTCTCAACCTACGCCACATGGTGGATCCGCCAGGCAATTACACGTGCCATTGCTGATCAGGCACGCACCATACGAATCCCTGTGCACATGGTTGAAACCATCCATAAGGTTTCGCGCTATTCCAGACAAATGCTGCAGGAGCTTGGACGTGAGGCGACCGCTGAGGAGATTGGAGAAAAAATGGGCATGAGTGCCGAAAAGGTACGTGAGATCATGAAGATCGCACAGGATCCTGTCTCGCTTGAGACCCCTATCGGTGAGGAAGAGGATAGCCACCTCGGTGATTTTATCCCCGATGACGATACCCCCTCGCCCGCGGAGGCAACCTCTACCAACATCCTGCGCGAGGAACTTGAAAAACAACTGCACACCCTCACTCCCAGAGAGGAGCATGTCATTAAACTTCGCTTTGGTCTCTATGACGGCAGAACCCGTACTCTCGAGGAAGTCGGAAAGGAATTTGATATTACCCGTGAGCGTATCCGTCAGATCGAGGCAAAGGCATTGCGCAAGCTCCGTCATCCAAGCCGTGCAAGACATCTTAAGGGATTCATGGAATAAACTTTTTCGATTTGTTTTGTTTTAACAAAAAAACAACTGAAAATATGTTAAAAAAAGCAAATAAAATGGCGTATTGACAAAAAACGATTGCGCAAAATTGTGCATAATGACATCCATTTGTGAACGCAAAATGTCCGAGGTTTAAACAAGTGCCGTCGCGCGCGTGTACGTCACAAAAAATTCACTTGACATATTTACAAAAATGGTGTAAAATGTATGGGTATAAATATGGTTTGTTCCCTATGGCATAGCCATAAGGGAAAAAACGCGATTAACCGGGAGGAATCAACATGAAAAAAAGACTGACGTGCCTGCTTCTCTGCTTTGTGATGCTGCTTTCACTCGTTTTGGCAAGCTGCTCAAACAAGACCGAAGAAGAAGCAGAGGAGGACATCAAAGGAAAAGCATCCGAAAGTGCTGTGACACTGACGATGTGGGTGGTATCCGAGGAAAAGGTGGAGCCGGAGGCTGCAAATGCCGTTTCCAAGGCGGTCAACTCGATCACCAACTCCAAATTCAAGATCAAGCTTGTGCTTCACTTCTTTACTGAGGATGAATACCGCGATAAGCTTGAGTCTACCATCTTAGCTTATGAGGAAGACAAAAAGAAGAAGGACGAAATTGAGACCGAGCCTGTAACCGAGCTTGAGAGCGGTGATACCACGCCCGTAACCGATGAGACCGAGACCAACGAGTTTGGTATGACTGTCATTAAGTACCCGGAGGCTCTTGCCAACCAGGTCGATATTATCTACATCACCGGCGAGGATATGTACATCGACTTTATCGATAATGGATGGCTCACGGAGCTTGATACCGAGCTTTCCAGTTCTTCCAAAAAGATTAAGGAGTACGTTTCCACTACATTGCTCTCCGCAGCCAAGTATAACGGAACCACGTACGCCGTCCCCAATAACCGTGTTATCGGCGATTACACTTATATGCTTTTGAATAAGGATCTTATCAAGATGTATTCGCAGGAGGGCTACGTACAGTACGGACAGATCGACGGTTTCTTCAACGAAAATCTCTATCTGTATCTGCAAACCATTTACGAGATCCACTCCCAGTTTGATCCCAATATCGTTCCGATCGATTCGACCTATGAGGAATGTCTCGATCTTTTGGCACATTATTGGTCTTTCGATACCGAAACCTACGATATGGTCAATGAGTTCTCGGTATTCGGTTCTCACTACAAGGATATGGAAAGCCTGTCTCGCGGAAGCGTGGTTTTGGGATACGGAAGCTTGTTTGAGGATTCCGATTTTGCCAAGGCATACCTGCAGTTGAATAAATATAAGTTTGGAACCGATCCCAATGTTGGCAGCTACTTTGGCGATGCTACCGGCAAGACCGCTGCTGTCAAGTTTGTTACGGGCGATTCCACCGTGCTGACCTACAACGAGAAAGAGGGCGCTTACGAATATGTTGAGACAGTGGGCGACAAGAAGGTTGCTTACTATCCCATCGTTGTAAAGTATCCCACCGCATCGTCCGAGGATATTTACGGCAACATGTTTGGTGTTTGCGCATATACCAGATCTGTTGCGCGCAGCATGGAGATCGTTACTTATCTCAATACCAACTCCGATTTCCGCAACTTGCTTCAGTACGGCGTTGAGGGCACCCACTATGAGGTGGAAGAGGATGAGGCCGGTAATAAGTCCATCAAGCGTCTCAACAACGACTATTTGATGGATATCTACGCAACCGGTAACGTCTTTATTGCATATCCCGAGCCCGAGATGTCGGCAGATATTTGGGAGAGCGGAAAGGTACAAAACCGTTACTCTTTGGTTGAGCCTCTGCTTGGATTGGATTTTGCGGGCTATTCTGCGACCACTGCCGAGGAGGAAGCCAAAGTTACGCTTCCCAAGACAGGATACATCGTCAGCTCTACCAGCGGCTACTCCAAGGATGTTTTAGGACAAAATGAAGCCCTTGGTAAGTGGCTTGCAGACAGCGATGCAAAGGGCAAGGGTGTATACATCTATGCAACTCAAATTGATGAGGGGCAAAACCGCACCATTTATTACTATGTATACAATAACGATATCTCCAAGAATGTCACATTCGATGTTGACGATATCCGTGTGGTGGAAGAACGCACCGATGATAAGGGAAAGACGACCGAGGTTCAAACCGACCTTGATTTCATCTTTACCTATACCGAGACTTCCGGCAATTCCAAAACAGGCTATGAGCTGTCGCTCGTTAAGCTTTTGACCAGAAAGACCAACGAATTTGAGATCAAGGTCAGAGTGGGCGATTCTTCCGCTGAACCCGTGATTACCGAAAAGAAAGACGGTATCATTGATTTTGACTTCCTCAACACCAAAGAATACAACATCGAGCTTTACGAACAGCTCCGCAAACCCACATTCAGAAAGAACGAAACCGTTGACTCTTGGATTGGCGTATGCGACGGAAAGAACAGCCGTGATGCAACAACCTTTGTGTTGGAATACAAGCAGGAAAAGAACGGTAAGACAGAATACACTTACGTTGTTTACCGTACAGGACTTAAATATGTTACGAGCGCCCAGATCGTTCCCACAGGCAATTCGGGTGAATTAACTGTTACCTTTGAATTTACGCACAACGAAGACGAGCGTCTCGACTCAACCGAGGCAAACTACCTGCTCTATTATGTACGTGTAACCGCGGATGCAGGTGTTGATGTTTCCTTGAATATTACTTCTAACGGTGACAAAGCTCCCATCAGTGATGAAAACAGAAAGGTTTCCGATGTTGATCCCGACTTTACCATTCTCGGTAATCTCGATACCGAAATGATCAAATACCTCACTAAGCTCAACGATGATCTGGTAGCTGAACTGAACAAGTGCCAGAGCTACGCAGAGGTTGTTGCGTTGGTAGCCGAGCTGCAAAAGCTTCTCACCACCAAGGGAGAGGTTGCATCGGCAAGTGATTTCGTTGTTTTGGCCGATCTCGTGGCAAACTATGATCTGGTCGAATTGGCGGAAACACTTAAGGATGCTGTCGCGACCACAACAGAAGCTAAGGCCGACGAGGAGGGAACACCTCTCACGCATAGAGGTGAGGAATACGTATACTTTGATTCTCCCAACACCATTTACTACAAGTGGTTGGCAGAGTTTGGATACAAGCCCGCCGAAAAGAAATAATAAACCTTACGGGGTGCCATTATGGCACCCCGTTAATTTTTCGGAAAACCAAGTACTTTTTTTGCCGAATCCCTTGAAAAAAACGGGATAATGTGATACAATAATAAAAGAGTTTTAAACAGAGGAGTATTTCACTATGTTTGGCGAACAAAAGGTATCGTATTCCGGTGTGCAGCCCAGCGGAAATCTGACTATTGGAAATTATTTGGGCGCGATCAGAAATTTTGCGGATTATTCCGAAAAATATAAAACGTTTTATTGCGTGGTGGACCAGCATGCCATCACTGTGAGACAGGTGCCCGCCGAGCTTCGCAGGAGAACCTACGAAACGCTGGCACTTTATATGGCGTGCGGACTTGACCCCGAAAAAAACACGTTGTATGTGCAGTCCATGGTGCACGAGCATTGCGAGCTGGCATGGATCCTAAATTGCTTTACCATGTTTGGCGAGCTTTCGCGTATGACGCAGTTCAAGGATAAGAGCGCAAAGCATGCCGACAATATCAATGCCGGGCTTTTTACCTATCCTGTATTGATGGCATCGGATATTCTTTTGTATCAGACCGATGTTGTTCCCGTTGGCATCGACCAAAAACAGCATGTTGAACTTTGCCGCGACGTTGCCGAGCGTTTCAATCAGCTTTATCCCGATACCTTTACCGTTCCCACTCCCATTGTTTCAAAGAGCGGGATGAAGATCATGTCGCTTGCTGATCCTACTAAAAAAATGAGTAAATCCGATGAAAATGCAAACGCCGTAGTATATATTCTTGACGATCGGGATACAATAATCAGGAAATTCAAGCGCGCTGTTACCGATTCGGGTGCCGAGGTGCGCTATGCCCCCGAGGAAAAGCCCGGAGTCAGCAACCTTATGACGGTTTATTCCTGCTTTACCGGCAAAACAATGGAAGAGATCGAACGCGAGTTTGAGGGGCGCGGTTACGGCGACTTTAAGCTTGCTGTTGGAGAGGTCACAGCCGACGCACTTACTCCTGTGCAAGAGAGATTCCACGCCCTGCTCAAGGATAAGGCTGCTCTCGAGGCGCAGATGAAAAAGGGGGCCGAGGAAGCCTCGTGGTACGCGCGCCGTACTCTTTCCAAGGTACAAAAAAAGTTGGGATTTGTCCAAATTCGCTGATCAAACCAAAACATATGAAAAAAGAGCCTACATACCGTTCTTTTAAAAAAGGGCGGTCAAGGCTCTTTTTTTCTGAGGTGGATCGATATGCTGTTTTTTTTGTGTTTGCTTTCATTAACCCTTTCGTTCGTCCTCACCCCTGCTGTTATTGGACTTTCGTGGCACATCGGTGCCGTTGATGTGCCGAGCGATGGGCGGAGAATGCATCATCAAAGTATTCCGCGAGCAGGCGGGATCGCCATTTATACAGCATTTCTCATTTCCTGCCTTGCGGGGGATTTCTTGACACATGAGCTCGTCTGTATCCTATGCGGAGGGGGACTTATGCTTTTGGTGGGACTTGCCGATGATATTTTTTGCCTCGGTGCATGGGTCAAATTCTTTTTTCAGTCATCTGCGGCACTGGCGTGCGTGCTGGGAGTGGGAACACGGAGCGTGCCGGAGACCGTATGCGCGGTTTTCTGGGTTTTGGCACTCACCAATGCACATAATTTTATAGATGGCTTAGACGGGCTTTTTTCGGGCTGTGCGGCGATTGAAGGGGGGGCGCTCTTTTTGATCTTTGCCATTGAGGGCAGACTGCAAAACGGCACCCCTGCGCTCTTGCTTGCCCTCGCATGCCTTGGATTCCGATATTTTAATCGCTATCCCGCCGAGACCTTTGCGGGCGATTGCGGCAGCGCAACGGTCGGTTTTTTGTTGGGCATGCTGTCTCTTCCTCTTTTTGATGTTATGCTTCCAAGTCTTGAGGGCTTGTCTCCGCTCTTTTTATTTGCTTATCCGCTTACCGATCTTGCAACCGCAGTATTGCGGCGTGTCTTGAGAGGAAAAAGTCCGTTTGCTGCCGACCGAGGACATCTGCATCACCGCATTTACGATGCGGGACTTCTTCAACCGCAGTGTGTCGGAGTTCTTTTGCTCATTACAGTCGGCTTTTCGACCGGTTCTGTATTGGTTCGTACCGAGTCGCTTTGGCTTGCCGCATCCTTGGCACTGATTGCTTTGGCGTTTCTGCTTATGCGAATTCGCAGATTTGTTGAGGAATTTCATTGAATTGGGTTGATTTTTGACACAAAATATGCTATGATAATAGTGGCTGTACCACATGTTCAAAGGAGGATATTATGAAACGGTATTTGCGCTATTTGGCTTTGCTTCTTTGTTTATGCGTTTTCAGTATGTCATTTTCTTCTTGTATGACCTATTTCCGCATCTACGATGAGTTTGAACAGATGGTGGAAGAGGTTCTGGACGAAACCAAAACCGATGAAACCGAGCGAGAGGACAGCAGCGGTGAACTGCCTGAGGATCTCCCACTCGAATACACACTCACTGAGGCCGACAGAGAGGCGTTTGAACGCCAGCTCGAGATCTGCCGCACCATTACCCTTGAGGGCAAGGATAAGCAGGCGATCGAGGAGGCTTGGAATACTCTGGAGGATCTCTATTATCATATTGCTACCCAATCACAAATTGCTTATATTCTTTACTGCTGGGATCAGTCGAGTGAGGCGATCTCGGATGCCTATTTGTATGCTTCCGAAATGAGTGCCGAGGTCTACGCCGATTACATGGATCTCTGTCAGGAGATCGACACATCGGATTCTCCATACCGTGATGCGTTTTTTGCCGATTGGACGGAGGAGGAGATCGAGGAGATGCGTGTGTATAGCGAAGAGCTTTCCGAGCTGTACGATGAAAACGACCGTATTCTCGTTGAGTACCGCGAGCTTGATGAAAACAAATTTGAGAATGAGGCGGCGGAGCTTTATTATCAAACCGTCCTCAACAATAATCGCATTGCCGCGCTTAAGGGGTATGGCAATTATTACGAGTACGCATACGATAAGGTTTACCTGCGCGATTATTCCACCGCAGCGGCGGCAGAGCTGCATCGGCTGTGTGCCAATCATCTTATTCCATTGTACAAAAAGGCATCAAGCGATTTTCAAAGAATGTATGACAGTCTCAATTCCTTTGAGCAATCTTTTATTTCCTCATTTCTGTATTCGGATTACGATGATATGACCGTCAATTACGTCAAGGCGTATGTCAATCAGGCACCCGAGAGCATGCGAGAGGCAATGCAAACCATGTTTGAGGATGGAAATTCAATTTTTACCGACAGCGAAAATTCCTATGCGGGTGCGTTTACGGGAATGCTGTATGAGTATGAAAAGCCGATCTGTTATTTCGGTCCGGGGTATCAGTCCTCCACTACGGTCGTTCACGAGCTGGGGCACTATTATGCCGAGCAGTACCATATCGACGATGAACTTGCTATGGATCTTGCCGAGGTGCATTCGCAGGGCAATGAAATGCTGTTTTTGGTATTTCTCAAGGATCATATCAGTACCGATATTTACGAAACACTGGTTAGCTATTTGCTTTTGGATACAATCGGCTCGATCATTTTGTGTATGGTTATTGATGAGTTTGAAATGACGGTCTATCAAAACGCCGCTCAAATTGCCAAGCCCGCCGAGGACTTCGACCGCCTGATGTATACCGTTCTCGAACACTATGGCGGAGAAGCTTTCTTTTTAGAAAATATTGCTGATCCGTATCTTTATTGGAGATACGTTACAATCGAGAGTCCGGTATATTATATTAGTTATGCCGTTTCGGGAATTGCCTCGATCGAGCTTTATGCCGCTGCCGAGGAAAACTATAGGGCGGCACAAGAGATATACCGCAAGCTTGCCGAGGAGGTTGTGCCGTCAGACGGATTCCTTGCGGCGCTGGAATCGGCAGGGCTGGGGAGTCCGCTCGATGCCAAAACCTATGCCAAGATTCAACTTGCATTTGAGAGGAAATGATCCATGTATCCATACGACCTGTTTTTGGGGCTTGACCTATACGACCTTTCTATCGCGGTCGGATTTTTGGGAGCCTTGCTGTATTTTCGCATTTTTGCCGACCGAAAAAAATTCGGAGTCGCCCTGCAAAACCTGGTGATCGTCGGTGCGCTTTCCGCCATTGTCGGAGGATATTGTTCGGCAGTGCTCTTTCAAGCTTTTTATAATTATCTCGAGGATGGCGTTTTTGTTATCGCCAACAATACGGGTGCCACATTTTACGGAGGGCTTATTGGCGGTGCCGCAGTCTTTCTCGCGGTTTATTTCGGTGTGGGATATCTGATTCTTAAAAAGAATCGCGAAACTCCCGCAAGCCGATTTTGGGAGCTGACTGAGATCGCCGCAGGCAGCATCGCGCTTGCGCATGGTTTTGGAAGGTTGGGGTGCCTCTTTGCGGGATGCTGTCACGGAAAGGTGACCGACGCGTGGTACGGCATTTATAACGCTTATCTCGATGCCAAAACCGTTCCGATCCAGCTCTTTGAGGCGATCTTCCTGTTTGCGCTTGCCGCATATATGACCTATCGTTTGCTCAAAGGCAAGCACGGCAATCTTGCGCTGTATCTGTCGGGGTACGCCGTTTGGCGCTTTATCGTCGAGTTTTTGCGCACCGACGAAAGAGGGCAGAGTATTGTTCCGTTCCTCACTCCGTCGCAGTTTATCGCCGTCTGCCTCTTTATAGTGGGAGTCGCGCTGTGGTTGATCGAGGGATATCTGCTGCGCCGAAAAACGAAAAAAGGAGATGAGACCGATGACCCTGCGTGAAAAGATCAGCCGTTGGGTAGCGCTCATTGGGATCGCCGTGTTTGGATTCCTTTGGTTTTACGAGCCGACCTTTTCGACAGACGAGGCGTGGAACACCCTTATTCGCTCCACCCTCTACCACGTGATGGGAAGCATTATTTTTGCCGCCCTCACCGTTTATCTCGGCTTCCGTCTTTGGCACAAGCCCCCAAAGGTGTTTTGGGCGGTCTTTCTGCCCTCTCTTTTGGTGGTGGTCAACAATTTCCCGTTCCTCGCGCTTGCAAACGGCGAGGCGCAGATCACAAGGGGAGAGATGCTCCCTTTGTTTGTCATCGATTGCCTTTTGATCGGCGTATTTGAGGAGCTTGCCTTTCGCGGAACGCTCTATGTGGCGATCCTTGAAAAAAGAAGGACAACACGCCGACAGATCTTTTGGACTACTGTTATTTCTTCCGCCATTTTCGGCTTGGTACATCTGGCAAACCTATTTGACGGCGCGGGTTTTGGACCCACGATTTTGCAGGTAGGGTATTCTTTCCTTATCGGTGGTATGTGTGCCATCGTCTTTCTCAAAAGTCAAAATCTTCTTTTTCCCATCCTTTTGCACGGCATATTTGATATTGGGGGAAGATTGATCGACACGGTGGGGCAGGGAAGGATATGGAACACCCCCACGATTATCATTACAGCCATTCTCGGTGTTGCCGTAACCGCTTGGATGCTTTGGCAGCTCTTTCAAATTGATCCGAGTGTGACTGATGCCTTCTATCCCATAAAAACGACGGATGAGAAAGCAGCAGATCAATCCACTATGCAAGACGGTTAACGAGTATACTTTCTGTAAAAAATGCCCATCCCCCTTTTTAGGAGGTTGGGCATTGCTGTTTTTAGGTCGCGGTGCTGCTCTTTTTTCCGCATCCGCAATCGCAGGTGGGAATCATTTCAAGCAGTTCGGCGTTGGGGATCAAGGTGCAGTTCCAATTGCTGTCAAAGGTGATGTTTCCGCCGTGCGGCGCATAGTTTTCTTTGCTCAAAAAGATCTTGTTGATCTCCTTTTGCTTGCAGTTCGCATTCACCATTTCGTCCTTTGCAACCGGCCATAGCACGATGTCGGGGTTGCAGAGCTCGTTGACCTCTTTAGCCCCCGTATCTCCGTAGCCGTGGTGCGCGACCTGGATCACGTCTGCCTTCAGCTCGTTTTGATAGAGCTTTGCCGACATTGCGTTGTTTTTCGGATCGGCATCGCCCAGCGAAAGGATGCGTTTTCCGTTAAATTCGATCATCGTCACAACCGAGTATTCGTTCAGATCGTCGATGCTGCTGTCCACCTCCACCAGCAGATCTTGCGTGGTGTAGACGGTCAGCTTGAGATCGGCAAACCAAAGCTCCTGCCCGGGGTGTGCCTTGACAACCTCTTTGATGTCAAACGCCTCAATGATCTCACCGATCCAGCCCGCACGGCCGAATTTGCTCATGTTGGCGGGTTGATTGTAGATCAGCTTTTCGATAGTGATGATCTCGGTGCAGTTCTTCGGCATCACGCTGTGCCGCCCTTCGGAGTTTTCATACCATCCGCGCGCCATGTCAACCAGTCCTCCGGCGTGATCCGAGTGTGTATGCGTGATCAGCCACGCGGCAACGCGGATGTTGTTGGGATCGTCTGCGTGCTTGGCAAGCGACGCCCAGATCCAGCCCGACGAGGAGCCGTCGTTGTCCTTTCTGCCGCCAATTCCGCTGTCGATCACAAAGAAACGGCCGTCGGACAGCTTGAAGATCATCGAGAGCCCGCCTGGCCAGTCGGCGCTTTCGATCTCGACCAGCGTCATGCAGGGGGAGGTGACCGATTGGTAGGTGTTTTCGCCCGAGAGCCCCGTGAGCGCAAAGCCGTCGGCGCCCTCGCCGCGCTTGTCGATCGCCGTACGTACCTCTTTTACATTGGGAAGATACATCACGTGGGCAATCTGCGTCTTTGTGACGTAGGTGATAAACAGATTGTTGCCGATGGCGTTGGAGGTATAAAGCTTCATGCCGTTTTCTGCCAAAGCCTCGCACACCGTGTCAAAGGTTGCCCGTACCGCGCCGCTTCGGATATACAGCGAGGAGCCTTGCCCGGCGTCGTACGCTTTGCCCATCAGCTCGGTGGGGAGCGGCGCCGATTGGCTCAGGTCGGTGCTGTCAAACGTGGCGTTGCCGTCGGCGTTGAAGGTGATGTCGATCTCGGTGTTCCAGTCCTCGGTCAAAACGATCTTATCCTTTGTCGCATGCTTGGCAAGCAGCTCGCGCAGGGCAATGAGTACCTTTGTGGAGGTATCCTCGTTGCAACATGCCAGTACAAGCTTATTGCCGATCAGTCGGATGCAGGCGTTGTTTTCACCAAGCTCGCGGTAAACGCTTTGCGATTCCTCGTAGGAGGTCTCGCCTATGAGGATCGCAGGTCCGTCGTATCGCGTCTCTCCCTCCGCTTCGGCATCGCTTTGCGTGGGAGGGACGACGCCCGTTGTGTCCTTCAGAAGATCGGTGACGTTCACGCGCAGCTCTTTTTCATAAAACGGGGCGCGGCTGGCGTAGATCAGCTTGACGGAGTAGGCACCGTCGAGAAAGGCGGCGATCCCGCTCTCCTCGGGCTGCTCGGATTCGGTTTCGTGGACTGTGGTATCGGTTGCAGGCTCCTTTTCGTCCGAGGCGCAAGCCGCCATGGAAAGGAGCAGCAGGAGCGAGAGGAGGAGCGCGAGAGGTCTGTGCAGGGTGGTTTTCATAGAGGTGTCTCCTTAGCTTGGGTCTTCGATGGGATAGGAGGTCACGTTGTAAGCAAAGAACAGCTTTCCAACGATGTATTTGTTGCAGGCAGATTCAAAGCTGATGTACACGCGGTCGCCGATGATGTCAAGCCCCTCGCTGAACGCGGGCATTTTCAAGGTCTTGAAATGGGTGGAAGAATCCATGTAGTACAGAGGAACCTCTTTGCCGCTCACGTCGATCGTGCGTCCGCTGTCAACAATTCCGTCGTAGAATTTCAGCTCGGAGCTGTTCACGCCCCACGAGCAGGAGATCATGTAAACGTTATCCTTCACGGCAAAGCCCTGCACTTGGTGGGGGATCGAGATAGAATAGAGCGGATAGGTGTCGGCAAGGCTGCCGTCCTCGTTCAGTTGATAGCAGGAGACCAGAGCACGGTTTTCATCGCCCGCAGGGGTGGTGTAGGCGTGGCTTTCGTCGATCTCGTAGTCGACCGCACGGAAGAATTCACCCACGTAGAGCTGGTTTCCATCCGAAAAGCAGAAGGATGCCGCGGTGTCCATCGGAACCAAAGCCGTGGCAGTTACCTCGTCGCCGTTCTTTGCTTCGGTCAGGTCGGAAAGACGAAAGACGATAACGGCGGCTTCGTTTGCAACGTAGACAAAGTCCTTGGCAATGCTGACGCCGCCGCCGTGACCTTCGCAGGGCGAGCCGTCGGGGTTAAGAGGCAGGATCTGCTTTTTCTCTCCGTTTTGCACGAGGTGCATCTCCATAGCCTTGCCGTTGTAGCCCGAGTGGATGTAGAGCCCGTCCTCGGTGCAGGCAAGCCCCTGCGGGACGAAGCCGTCGTTCAAGGCGGGGATGGGGGCTTCCTTTTGGCGGTTTGTCATGTAATCGTTGTAGATCACGAATTTTGCGATCATCAGCCCCGTCCATGCAAGCAGAACGAGGAGGATCAGAGACGCGAGGATGCTGAGTAGCACCGCACAAAGCTTTTTCAGAAATTTCATAGAGAGGGCTCCTTTCAAAGGTCATCATTTATAACATTATTCTATCATAAAAAGGCGGCTGTGTCAAGGGTTTGTCTGCCGAACGAGGTTGATTTGAGCCGAGCGGTAAAAAAAGTGCAAAAAATATCGGAAAAATTTTAAAAATTCTCTTGACAAAAAAAGCGGACTGTGGTATAATATCGAAGTACCTGCGATGTGTAGGTGCAATGCGAGTGTAGTTCAATGGTAGAATCCCAGCCTTCCAAGCTGGTCGCGTGGGTTCGATTCCCATCACTCGCTCCAAAAGGCGGATCTGCCTACCAAGAACGGTTGGCAGATCCACTATGTGCCTTTAGCTCAGTTGGATAGAGCAACTGCCTTCTAAGCAGTAGGTCGGGGGTTCGAATCCCTCAAGGCACGCCATTTTATATGGTGGGATTAGCACAGTTGGTTAGCGCGTCAGGTTGTGGCCCTGAAGGTCGTGGGTTCGAATCCCATATCTCACCCCAAAAAATCCTCG
>JAFTXB010000106.1 GCA_017461825.1 Clostridia bacterium | reverse complement strand
GTTGCCGAAAACGTCATCACGGGCAAGATCGGGCAGTTCTTCTGGCACGACGTGGAAAATCTCCCCCGCGACGGAAGCGTGACCCTGCTGGATACCCGCACCAACACTGAGGTCGCTCGCGGCAGAATCGACGGCTTTATGCACATTCCGCTTGACTCGTTGCGCCAGCGCATCGATGAGATCCCCACAGGCAAGCCCGTGTACGTGCATTGTCACAGCGGACTGCGCTCTTATATCGCTTGCCGCATCCTTGCCGGCAACGGCTTTGAGTGTTACAATCTCGCAGGCGGATGGCGGCTGTACGAATCGGTCATAAACGAAAGAACGGTGCCCGAATATGTTTGCACCGAATGTAAATAGCGGGCAGTGCCCGCCGCCAATCACTCGCCTATTCAAGCATTTTTGGTATATGAAACGACAGCTACGGCGAGGGTGTTTATTTCAATTTCTTATAAAAAACAAGGAGGTATATCTTATGTCAGTACAAAAACTGAATCAAAATAATTTTAATAACGCAATCGCAAACGGCACGGCTCTCGTGGATTTCTACGCCGATTGGTGCGGACCTTGCCGTATGGTTTCTCCCATCGTGGATGAGATCGCCGAAGAAAGAAACAATATTACCGTTGGCAAGGTGAACGTAGATGATGAAAACGCCCTTGCTATGAAATACGGTGTGATGAGTATTCCCACTCTGATCGTTTTTAAGGACGGAAAAGAAAAAACAAGAATCGTCGGAGCAAGACCCAAAGCCGCCATTCTTGCGGAGCTGGTATGAGAAAACGTCTGTGGCTTTTGATTGCTGCTATTCTGCTTCTTTTTCCCGCGCTCGTTGCCTGTAATCGGCAAAACAACTCACAAGAGGATACGACCTACGAGCAGATCACGCCTGCCGAGGCAAAGGCACTTATGGATGGCGAAGAGGGATACATTATTCTCGACGTGCGAACACCCGAGGAATTCGCGGCAGGACACATTGCGGGAGCGATCCTGATTCCCGACTATGAGATTGGCGAGAAAGCTGAAAACATTCTCACCAATAAAGAGCAGCTGATCCTCGTCTATTGTCGAAGCGGCAGAAGAAGCAAAAACGCCGCAAATGAGCTTGCGGCGTTAGGCTATACGAATATTAAGGAGTTTGGCGGTATCAACGATTGGGAATACGGTACGGTGACCGACTAATACCTGCGGGGTGTTGTCAATAGGCAATGCTCCGCAGCTTCTTTTTGTCTGTGATCAAAATGCCTTTTCTCGACACCTCGATCACGCCGTCTGCGGCAAGATGCTTCAGCATCCTTGTCACGACCTCGCGGGCGGTTCCCAGATGGCGCGCAATGGTTTCGTGGGTCATATTCACGCTGTCGGTGCCGTTCGCCTGCGTTTCCTCCAACAGAAAGATCGCAAGGCGTTTGTCCATGCTCATAAAAACGATCTGCTGCATGATCCACATGACGTCCGAAAAACGGCTGACGGCGGTTTCCAAAGCGTAATTCTTTACCTCAAGATAGCGGTTGCTGACGTCGCCGAAGGCAGACGCGCTGATGTGGTAACAGTCGCTCTCCTCCTCCGCGTCTACGTATACGTCGAAGGTTACGCTCTGCAAAACGCAAGAAGCCGAAAGCATGCAGATGTCACCGGGGAACAGACGGTAGAGGGTGATCTCCTTGCCGTCCTCGGAAAGCATATAGAGGCGAAGTCTGCCCGAGCGCACGATAAAAAGCCCCGTGCAGCCCATATTGTCATGGACGGGTTGGGAGCGGTCAAAGTGCTTTTCCGCCGTGTTTTCGCACAGTAGCTGCTTATCCGCATCTGCAAGCACACTCCAGAACGGGAAATATGTTTCGTAGAATGCTTCAAGTGGCATGGCTTCGACTCCTTTCAAACGCCTTTTTTGTATTATACCATATTTTTATGAATTTTTCAATCACTTACAAGTTTTATATCGCTTTGTTATGGTTGTTGATCTGCGTTGGAAATTATAGAAATAAATGCTTTTACGGGAGAAATTATGCTGCCCACCCATACCTCGGGCGAAAAATGATACTTTTTTACCAAGGTGTTGCCCCCCATCAGGTTCTGATGGGGGCAGCTTCGTTGAGGTTCAAGTCCGACACGCCGTTTTTCTTTCCCCAAAGACCCTCTGTTTTTACCCGAAAAAACATCAATTTTAGGGTTTTCGCTCCACTTTTGAAAAGCCCCTTGACAAGCTTTTTTGAATATGTTATACTGACCTTACAAATCTGCTTTGGGAGGAAAAATTTGATGAAAAAAGCAATTGCCTTTTTGCTTTGTTTGTTTATGATCGTAGCATTGATTTCATGTAACAACAATGGAAATAATACCGATCTTTCAACCAACGATACCGAAAATACTACGTTGGTAACCCCGGGCGATCATACGACCGAGACGGAGGAGAAGGACATTGTAGAGCAACCTTCAAAGGTCGAATCTCCTGAAAACAAAATTGCTATGCAAGCGTTCCAAGCGGCGATCAACGGTGAAATATGTGTTGTTGATGAGCGTTTGGGTGAGATAAAATTGGAAGACTTTTGCTTTACAGGTAACGATACAAGCTTGTGTGACTGTAAATTTCTGAAAAAAGCAGTTGTGGATATGGACGGCGACGAAACAAAAGAATACGTTATTCAATCGGAAACAAAGGATCATATAGTATTACGCTACTATAATGGCAAGGTTTACAGCTTTGGCTTTGATGGTGATAGCTTTCATACTCTGAACACCGACGGCACTTTTTATTGGAGAAGGTTATCGGGATCAGAGGGGGCGTGTGTCGGATTAAATCAGCTTTCGTTTGACGGATCGTCACTGATCGTTAAGGAGGTTTACAAAATAATCATACACTCTGCTGAGAAGACACCGATTGCGTATTATATGGGTGACAAGCAGATAACGAGTGGTGAATACAGTGTCTATTATAACAACAATTCAAAAAGCTTTGCATCCTTCTCTCCATTTGACATTTCGTGTGACTATCTGATATCTTCGGAAGATGCCTATGCGATTGCGTCAAAACAATGGAGAACGGAAGACGGGCATACCGAGGGGGCTTGCGGAACAACACTGGTATCCAGAATTGTTATATTGGAAAAGCCCAACGACGACACCATGAGCTACCGCATATGCTTGCAAGTGGAAGCCTACAGCCACGCAAATCACGGCTGGGAAAGTCAGATGCCAAGGATTACAGTATATGACGAGCTATTGGTGAACGCCATAACGGGAGAATGCTTCGATATTCATGACATTTGTCCAGACGGTAAATGATAAGCCTTCACCAAGGTAACGCCCCCATCAGGTTCTGATGGGGGCAGCTCCGTTGAGCGTTTCAAGTCCATTCCCCCCATTCTCCGTTGCTTGATTGACAAAAAGGTTGCTTTGTGTTATAATAAGAGTAAACGAAGCAGTATCAATCATGGGGGAAATGCTATGGCACGCGCATTGTTTGAATCGGTTTTGTCCGAGGTCTTTCCGTTTTGGGGAGAGCTTTCGGACGGAGACAAGGATTACATCTGTCAGAATACGCTTGCGATGTCCTATCCAAGGGGGAGCAACATTCACGACGGCTACGAGTGCGCGGGGGTATATCTCGTGCGGAGCGGTTGCCTGCGCGTGTATATGCTGTCCGAGGACGGAAAGGAGATCACGCTCTACCGCTTGCACGGCGGGGATATGTGTATGCTTGCCGCCTCGTGCGTGTTGCAGAGCGTGACCTTTGACGTCCGCATCGACGCCGAGGAGAACAGCGAGTGCTACGTGATCGACGGCACGGCGTTTGCGCTTGTTTCAAATCGCAATCCAAACGTCCAAATTTTTGCGCTGGAGACGGCGGTCAGCCGTTTTTCGGACGTGATGTGGGTGATGCAGCAGGTGCTCTTTATGAGCATGGACCGCCGTCTTGCCATTTTCCTGCTCGACGAAAGCGCGCGAATCGGCTCGGACACCGTAAAACTAACACACGAGCAGATCGCCAAATACATGGGATCTGCCCGTGAGGTGGTATCCAGAATGTTAAAATACTTTTCTACCGAGGGGATCGTTGAGGTCTCCCGTGGTGGGATTCGCATTCTTGACAAGAAGCGCCTTCGCCGCTTAGCCATCTAACATTGCAAGGATCTGATCCTTGGGGCGTGCGCCTGCCGACTGGTTGACGATCTTGCCGTCCTTCATGACGACCAGCGTGGGAATGCTGAACACACCGAATTCCTCTGCCAGCGCGGGCTCCTCGTCGACGTTGATCTTGCAAACGAGATACTGCGGGTTTTCCTCTGCGATCTCATCGACCAGAGGCGAGACCATACGGCAGGGACCGCACCAGTCTGCGTAAAAGTCCAAAAGGACGGGCTTGTCGCTGTTTCTTACAGCATCAAAATTTTCTTTGTTGAGTTTTTGTACTGACATAATCGTTTTTCCTTTCTGCATCTTTATTCTTGTAATTTTGATTTTTGACCAATGTTTTAAAATAATTGCGTAGCCGGTTGCTTTACAACTTTTTTAGTCGCTTTTCTCTTGCATGAAGGAGGCGCAAGAGAAAAGCTTGCAAAAGAGAACGCCGAAGGGGGAAGTTTCGCCCTCTGCGGAGGGCGAGGAGGCTTACGCAGCCTCCACTGCGCAAGCTTTTAAAAAAGCTTGACCAAAACTTTTTGAATAGTGAGCCTTATCCCAGCAAAACGTCTGTAACCAGCATGACGCAAAAGCCGACGAGCAATGCGTAGGTTGCGCCACGCTCATGTCCGTGGGCGTGCGTTTCGGGGATCATCTCGTCG
>JAFTXB010000105.1 GCA_017461825.1 Clostridia bacterium | reverse complement strand
GCGCTTGACGTGGAGGCGGCAAAAGAGAATATGAACAGCGTGATGATCGACCGCTTGTCACTCACCGAAGCGCGCATCAAGGGGATGGCAGACGGCATCCGCGAGGTCGTTCTGTTGCCTGATCCTGTGGGACTTGTTACAGACACCGTGGTGCGCCCCAACGGTCTGCGGATCGAGAAAACACGCGTTCCAATGGGCGTGATCGGCATTATTTACGAGAGTCGTCCCAACGTCACGTCCGATGCGGCGGCTCTTTGCCTCAAGAGCGGAAACGTTTGCGTTTTGCGTGGCGGCAAGGAGGCGTATCGCTCCTCACGCGCCATCATCGATGCAATGAGAGAGGGACTTGTCAAGGCTGGTTTTGATAAAACCTTTATCAACATCCTTGAGGATGTCACAAGAGCAGGTGCAAACGAGCTGATGACCGCTGTTGATTACGTCGATCTCCTGATCCCGCGCGGCGGCGCAGGTCTGATCCGCGCTTGCGTGGAAAACGCAAAGGTGCCTTGTATCCAAACGGGAACGGGCATATGCCATATTTACGTTGACGACACGGCAGATATTGACCGCGCCCTGAATATCATCGAAAACGCAAAGACCTCGCGCCCATCGGTATGCAATGCGGAGGAGGTCTGCCTTGTCAACCGCAAGATCGCAAAGGAATTTTTACCGCGCCTCAAGTCGCGTTTGGTCGATGCGCGAACAGAATCGGGAAAGCCTCCCGTTGAGCTTCGGCTTGACAGCGCGGCGGCTGAGATCATTGACGGGATCCCCGCAGGCGACACCGATTTTGACACCGAGTTCCTCAATTATATTCTCGCCGTGGCGGTGGTCGACGACGTTCGGGCGGCAGTTGCGCATATCGCAAAGCACTCCACCCACCACAGCGAGGCGATCATCAGCGAAACCAAGCAAAACGCCGATTATTTCACCGCTGCTGTTGACAGCGCCGCCGTTTATGTCAATGCGTCCACACGCTTTACCGACGGAGGCGAGTTTGGGCTGGGCTGTGAGATCGGTATTTCCACGCAAAAGCTCCACGCGAGAGGACCTATGGGGCTGTGCGAGCTGACTACCTACAAATACGTCATTCACGGCGAAGGACAGATCCGCTGAATGACACCCGAAAGGATCAAATGACATGACAAAATTCGGATTTATCGGATGCGGCAAGATGGGAGGTGCGCTTGCCTCGGCAGTCTCGAAGGCTGTCGGGGGAGAAAACATCCTGCTTTGCGATGCTTTTGTCGAGAAAGCAGAATCTCTTGCCGCTACACTGGGCGCAAAGACAGCCGATGCCCAAACACTTGCAGAGACCTGCGATTATATTTTCCTCGGTGTCAAGCCGCAGGGATTTTCGACAATGCTTGACGAGATTCGCGAGACGCTCAATGAACGCACTGACCGCTTCGTGCTGGTCAGCATGGCGGCAGGACTTTCGATTTGGGCAATTGAGAGAATGATAGGAGAGGATTATCCCGTCATCCGCATTATGCCAAACACCCCTGTTGCGGTGGGCGAGGGAATGGTGCTTTATGCCACAAACGAGCAGGTAACAGATGAACAGATCAAGACCTTTTGCCAAGCCCTTGCCAATGCGGGTAGGCTCGACGCAATCCCCGAGGATAAAATTGATGCCGCAAGCGCTTTGTCGGGATGCGGTCCCGCGTTCGTCTATCTCTTTGCCGAGGCTTTGGCGGACGGAGCCGTTGAATGCGGCTTGGCACGCGACAAAGCCAATCTTTATGCCGCGCAAACCCTCATGGGAGCGGCAAAGATGCTGATGGAAAGCGGCAAGCATCCGGGAGAGCTGAAGGATGCGGTATGCAGTCCCGGCGGCACCACCATTGCAGGCGTTCACGCATTGGAGAGCGGAGCCTTCCGCGCATCCTCCATCGAAGCCGTTACCGCCGCATATGAAAAGACCTTGCAATTGAAGAAATAACCCAAAACAAAAGGGGGTATCTCAAATGCAAAATTTGAGACACCCCCAAAGGGGCTTGGCGGATTTAGGCGAGAATCGTCGAATTTGGGGCGTGAGGCGTACAAAGGTACGTCGAGCCCCAAAGTCGACGGTAGAAAAAGCCCCTATCAATATCGAGAATTTCGAAGAAATTCAACCGATTATTGTCTCATTTCCCAAATTTCGGAAAGTGGGACTTTTTTCTTTTCTCTACGGGCTTTTTTGATCTCGTCAAATGTGACAGCCCCTTTTTATTTTTATGCTTCTTTTCCTTGTTGCTGTCCGATCAAAAAGACCGCGAAAAGGATCAGGATGATTCCAATAAGTCCAAACAGATCCAAGGCTTCCCGAAAGAGGAATACGCTGAACAGTGTTGCCGCCATGGGCTCCACAATGCTGAGCGCCGAAGAGATCCCAACGGGCAACACCTTTACTGCCAGCGTGTAGAGCAAATAGGGGAGAACAAAGGTGACGATGCCCAAGCTCAGAAGCAGAGGAACCGTGACCGCAGGTGCTTTTGAGATACTTGTCCAAAGCTCGGTCGGCTCCAAAACAAACAGCGAGATCAGCGACATAAACAGAAAGCTGTAAAGCGTCACTGAGATCGGCTCCAGCTTGTAGCGCATTGCAATCTTTGTCAAAATATTATAGGCGGCGTATGCCAGCCCCGACAGAATACCGATGAGAATTCCCGCGGCGTTCCATTTGGAGTTTTTGATGATACCCGACACCAAAATGCAACCAACCAGCATACAAACAATGGATACAAGTTTGAGTTTTGTAAATTTCTCGCGCAGGAACAGCACCGAAAAGATCATGACGTAGATGGGGGCAGTGTACATTAGCACCACCGCTGTGGAGACAGACGTCATCTGCATCGACAAAAAATAACAGCTTGCCGTGAGAAACAGCGACAGTCCGATGCCGAGGAATAAAAGCAGACGAATGGTTTTTACGCGAAAATATCCCTTGTTGCGGATCAGCGCATAGACCAAGAGACACAAAAATGACACCCAGCCGCGAATGGAAGTCATTTGAAACGAGGTAAATCCGTAGGGCGCGAGGAAGTGGACGAAAATGCCGGACGTACCCCATAGGACACCTGCTAAAATGATGTAGAAAAATGCTTTTTTATTCATAATTTAAAACAGCCGTCACGCTCAAGATCGCTCTTGATCGCAGCATGGAGATCGTGTCGCATGTGGATCACTTCATCGTATTTTTTTACGCCGTATTTTTTGACCGTGCTGATGGTTGCATCCGATAAAACGATCACATAAAGCCCGCTCAAAGGATCGGCAAATACCGATTGTCCCGTGTGTCCAAGATGACCGATACTGCCGACGGGGAAGAGCCCTCCCGTTTGCATATAGTGCTCATCCACATACACAAAGCCGAGCGCACGCGATTCCTTCATGCCCGCGGTGTAATTTTTTGTCGCCATTTCAAAAATATCAGCCGAAAAAAGCGGCGCCCCGCGCGAGAGCAGCATTTTTACATATTTCGTCATGTCGCAAAGGTTTGAAAATAACCCTGCATTTCCGCAAATACCGCCGAGATAACGGGCATTGTAGTCGTTTACCGTTCCAAGCTCATTATCAGGGAGATTGGAATTGACAAACGAACGGTCGATCGGTGGCAAAAAACAGGTGGAACACATTTCAAGCGGTTTTGCAACATGTGAAAGAAATATTTGATCCAGCGCTTTCTCAAAAATCTTCTCCAAGATTCTGCCAAGCAAAATAAACCCGGGGCAGGAATAGCGAACGTTACTGCCAATCGGAATATCCGAGGGGATGCGGAGAATAAAATCCTGAATCTCGCTGTAAATTCCGTTGCTCGGTAAAAGAGACTTGTGTCCAAAACCTATGGTGTGTGTCATCAGATGGCGTACCGTTAATTCTGCTTTGTCATGAGGAACAGGGAAAAATCGGCTCACCTTGTCGTCGGGAGATAGCAGACCTCGATCCATAGCAATCAGTGCGAGAGAAGTTGTTGCAACGATCTTGGTCACCGATGCCATGTCAAACATCGTTTCGTCGGTCAACACACTGTCGTTTGCGGATAGCATGGTCTCACAAAGTACGTTGTCACCAATGCCTACCTTCACAATCAGATTTTGTGCTGTTTTTTCATTTATGATCCGATCCATACAGGATATCAGCCCATTCATATTCATTGCTGTTTCCCCCTTTTTAAATCGGCTCAATTATACCACATTTTTAAAGCAGGTACAATGATCAATCGGTTAAATTAGGACATAATTTGGATACTTTTGTTTATTGATGTTTCAAATAAGTAACAATAATCTTAAATTTCGTATTAATGGTATATTCCGCGCTTTTGCGCCCCGTGTTACGGTTGCGGTTAATATCGGATATCACAAAATCCGCAGACCGATCCCCACACCGAAGTGTGAGCGTATCCCCGGCATCAATGTACCGAAGCGCGTCGAGATCATCCAAAAAGAAGGGGTTCCGCTTTTGCGAAAGAGCAAAGATCCCGTCATCAACCTCAACTTCAAAATGCTCGTTGAGATCTGTTTCGGGTACAAACTCCGCAATGTCAAAGCTGTCGTTCGGGAGCTTTCCGTTTTTCATCGGATGAAAGGTAAACGCCGCATAATCGTATGACCCGAGGTACCCGTAAGCCTCCGCCATCAAGCACCCCCAGCCGCGTTGCGAAAAGGTGCGCTTTTTGCCGTCGTTGAGGATCGGTACACAGTCCCACGATTCCTGATGCTCCCAGCCCGAAAACAAATATCCGTTTTTGCGAATTTCATCAATGATCGCATTCCGTTCGGCAAACCCGATGCAACCGTGGGCTTCGGGAACCTCATCACTCTCATAATCGGTCCAGCCAACCACTCGGTATTTCATTTCAAAAACTCCTTTTAGTCCAGTGTAAAGGTTTTGATCGCTTTCACTGCTGTACCGTTTTCATATTCCTTGACTTCACCCAATGCGAAAAAAATACCTGCTTCGTTACAGATCCGCATGCGCGTCCCGAGGGGGAACGACACACCGATCTTTTTTTGATAGATCTCACATCCGCTGCGGCACAGCTTTTCAAAGAAGGGGGAGAGACGAACCGAGGGGAGGGCGGCGAACAACGCCTCAATCGGGATCAGCAAAGCCGTTTTTTCTTCCTGCGTCATGCTCTCCAACGACTCTATCGTGTGCGCTTGATCGATCGAAAAACCACACGCCTCCACGCGCTCCAGCGAGGACATCACACCGCCGCACCCAAGGTGGGCTCCAATGTCGGCGCAAAGGGTGCGAATGTAAGTGCCGCCCGAGCAGCAAACGTCAAGAGTGAAATCGGATGGTAGGTCAGTGGGTGCCGCTGTTAAAGAAAAGATCTCGATCTCCCGCGCTTTGCGCTCGATCGTTACACCCTGTCTTGCCAAATCAACCAGCTTCTTGCCGCCCACCTTCAGAGCACTGTACATCGGCGGCACCTGTTGGATCTTGCCACGAAAAGCGGAAAGTGCTTCTTCAAGCTCGGCAAAAGAGGGAAGTGCCCCCTCATGTTTGGATAAAACCGTACCGGTCGTGTCCTCGGTGTCGGTGGAAACCCCTAACCGAAGCCCCGCGCGGTATCGCTTGCTGTCGGAAACAAGATATTCCGATGCCTTTGCCGCGCGACCGATCAAAACCACCAAAACCCCCGTTGCCATCGGGTCAAGCGTTCCCGCATGTCCCACTCGGCGCGTGCCGTACAGACGGCGGATCTTTCCAACAATGTCATGCGAGGTCACTCCCGCGTGCTTGTTGACGATCAAAACGCCCGAGGGTTCGTTTACAGCAACCTGCGCACTCATTTGACGATCAACTCTTCCAGCGTGCGTTTGGGAACAACGTGCGTGTCGCCATCGCGGTAATAGCTTGTATCACCGCTTGCGGGCAGATCCGTCAGCACCACGGTCTCATCGGGCTTTCCGAGTGCAAGAACCAGCCGCGGACTCAGATTGTCGGGAAGTGCAAGCACTTCTGTTACCGTTTTGGGCGAAAAACTGCCGATCATACAGCCTCCAAAGCCGGCTTCGGTGGCGGCAAGCATGATCGATTGGGCGCAGATCCCTACGTCTTTTAGAAAGTGCTCTGCCGTGGCGATCACATCGGTGTCGGCGCAAATAATGATGTACGCCGTGGGGGCGTGTCCCTCGGGCGGCAACTTCCGGTCGGTAATCTTTCCCGCCCAACGCGTATTTGCAAGCATGGCGTCAAGCTCGTTTTGCTTTGTTACAAGGCGAAATTTCAGCATCTGCAAATTGATGCTGGAGGGGGAAAGTCTAGCGCAGTCCACCCAGTTGCAGAGCATTTCTTCGGAAATTTTTACGTGCTCGTCAAAGCTGCGGTAGCTCCGCGAGGCTATGATCAAATCTTTCAGCATCATTCGTTCTCCTTTTCCACAAAGGTCACCCACGCCGAGCAGATCGCTTGTCCCTTTTCGGAGAAATTGCGCTCGTATTCGGTCATGATATTGTCGGCAGCTTTTTCGGAGGCGTGCAGATCGCGCGTCTGCCAATCAATGCGCAAGCCTGCCTCAACAAATTGCTCCAAAGAAAAATCAAACAGCCCCACGTTGTCGGTTTTCAGTTTCAAAATGCCACCGGGACGCAAAACTTTGCGGTAGAGCTCCAAAAAACCAACGTGTGTAAGCCTCCGCTTGGCATAGCCTTTTTTGGGCCACGGATCGCTGAAATTGAGATAGATGCAGTCCACCGAGTGCGCGGGGAACCACTCCACAAGGTTTTGTGCGTCGCCAATCAAAAAGCGAAGATTATCGGGGCGCGTGTCTTTTGCTTTCATTCCTTTTTCAAGCGCGAGACACGCCACATCGGGTACGCGCTCCATGGCGATCCAGTTGTATTCGGGGT
>JAFTXB010000104.1 GCA_017461825.1 Clostridia bacterium | reverse complement strand
GGACTGATCGCCATTACCGTTGAAACCGGACTTGGTACCTGTCCTCTTTATATCGACAAGTTTGAAGCGATCTGGTTTGACAATTTCGATCTTCTGCCTCTGTCGGCTGCATATTTTCAATAACCGCAAAGCAGGCGGCTGTGTCAAAAAACACAGCCGCCTGCTTTCATATTTGTTTTGTGCTATTTTATTGTGGTTTTTTAGTAGATTTTCCGTGCGATTGCATCTATAATATACTTGTACGGCATGCCGATCAGTAAAACCGTTTTCGGAACTCTGAGGGGGTACATCGCGTGGTTTTGATAAACAGCCTATTGAAATGCGATGACGTGCTGAACGCCAATGCCTGCGCAATATCGGTGACGCTTTCCTGCGTATTGAGCAAAAGATCCATTGCCACGTGCAGCTTGACATCGATCACATATTTATGAAAGGTCTTTCCGGTTGCCTGCTTGATCACGCTGTTGATATAATTGGGGTGATAGGTCAGCGCCTGCGCCGCGCTTTCATTGGTGATCTTTTCGTGCACATGCTCGTTTACATACCGCATAATCCGTTCCGACGCGTTTGTAACCTTGATCTGCTCGGCGGAATCCTGCTCTCGCAGCAGAGAGTAAAGCACGGTGTGCAGATGCAAAGACGCGATTTGCGGATGAAATTCCTGCTTTTTCCGATATTCGCGGTCAATGCGGTCAAAAATACGGTTGGTTTGCGCTGAGGGCTTGAGCTTTTTTGATTCATTGAACATACTGCTGTCGGAAAAATGACAGAGCTCGATTGCATCCACCGAGCTATCGGCTCTCTCGTTCATCAGGGCAACCAAAAGTGCTTTGTTATTATTTGGACGCACATCGAAAGAGATCTCTATGAAATGATTTTTCGGCGTGGATTCAAACTGCGCCGTATACACCGTTCCGGGCACGAAAAAGAAAATATCATCCGATCGTAAACCGTAAAACCTGCCATCCTCCAAGGTCAGCTTGCACACACCGACCTTGACATACAAAATGTGATACGCATAGGTCGTTGCGGTGCGAAGGACGGCTTTTCCCTCGGTATTATGCCAGCTTTTGACGGTCAGAACCGTAGGATCCATGCGGTCGATGGTCATATCAAGCATACAAGTCTCCTTTTCAAAACAATTCGTATAACAAAATAAGTATACCATATTCGTTTGAAAAAGTCAATACCATTTTTAAAAAAATGCACAACGGTTTACTTTTCACAATTCGAATTATAGTATAAATAAACAAAATAATGAAAGGAATCCATCATGAAACCAACCGTTCGTATTTTAGCCCTTTTGCTGTCCCTGCTCTTGCTTTGCACCTGCTTTGCTGCCTGCAACGGTGAAAAGGAAGAGCCCAATGCCGACACCGACACCCAAACCGAGCTCCCCGACGAGACCGAGGAACCCGAGCTGTCTCTTTCCTTCCCGAAGGAGAACAACAACAATACCGCCATTAACATTTTGATGTCGACCTCGCTTGGCTACGAGATTGCAACAGAAGCCTCCTCCGACCGTGTGGAAGGTGCGATGTTTGAGCGCAACTGCGACGTTGAAGAATATCTCGGTATTGTACTCAATATCATTCCGCGCGACGGCGGATGGGCAACGCGAACCGAATTTAACAACCTCATTCAGATCAGCGCCATGAGCTCCAAGGAATTTGACGTGGCACAAAATGAGATCTCTGCCTCTTACCGCGCAAACGCAATAGCGGGCTACTATAAGAATGTGAATGATATCCCAACCTTGGATCTTTCCTCTCCCTGGTGGCTGGAAAACATGACCGAAAACTACGGCTTTGATAACACGCTGTACGGCATTCTCGGTGACAGCTCGCTGAGCCTCTACAAGGAAATGAATGTTCTCTATTTTAATCAGCACCTCATTGATCAATACAAATTGGATAACCCCTACGACCTTGTCCGTGACAAAAAATGGACGCTTGAAACCATGCTGAACATGGCTGTGGGTGTAAAAGAGGACATTGACGGTGACTATGACATTACCCAAAACATGATGGGCTATGTTGCCGCGGCTGTTGCAAACCGTGCGTGGCTGACAGCGCTTGATATCACACTGATCAACCAAAACACCGAAACCGGAGCGCTGACGGTTGCAAGCGCCCCCTCCGAAAAGCTGATCAAGGTTTTTGATCTGATGTACGACAAATTTGAAAACAACGACAACCTTTATGTTGAGGACTCCGGGGAATACCTTGAAATCTTTGCCAACAACAACGCTTTGTTTGCGCTCGGATTCTTTGAAGACGTAGAAAAATTCCGCGATATGGAATATGACTACGGTTTGGTTCCCATGTGCATGTGGGAGGGTCAGGACGATTACATCAGCCCCATCAGCACGTGGGCGGGCATGTGGTATGTTTTGACCAACACCGAAAAAACCGATCTTGTCGGCAAAACGCTGGACGCATTGGCATTTTACGGTCACCGTGACGTGATTCCCGAATACTATGAGATCGCGCTTGGTTTGACCTATGCGCGTGACGAGAACGTGCAGGAAATGCTGTCGATCATGCGTGAAAAAGCAACTCTTTCGTTTGATTCGATCTATGCCGCATCCTTCTCCCCCTCCATGTACAACATTCTGCAAATGTCCGAAGGGTTCCGCAATCCTCCCTCCGACAAGACGACAACTCGCCACGGCGCAAACATCACCACCTTTTGGGCTGCCAACCAGTCAATGTGGAATCTCGCCGCGCAAAAGCTGTACGGTCAGCTTTCCTAAAGGACTTTGATAGGTAACGCACATGATGAAAAAATCGATTCTATCATTTTCATCCTTTCTTTTGGGTCTTTCTCTGATGCTGGTTTCCTGCGGCGGTGTAAAAACCGACACCGCCGAGACCTCGGCATCGACCGAAGAGAACACCGAACAGTTCAGTGACACGCAATCCACGGCAGATGCCCCAAAGCCCCAGCCCGAGCCCATCTCGCTCGACGGCAAAAAGATTATTTTTGTTGGCAACTCATTCATCTATTACGGTCAGACCGTGTTGGAAAAGAAACAAACCGTACTGACACAGGAACAGCGCAACAATGATAAAGGATACTTTTATCAGCTATGCAAAACCAACGGAGATGAGGTTTCGGTGACGAACTGGACCTTTGGCGGACACAGCTTAGATCACCTCTTTGGCGGAAATTGCTCCGCAAACCGCGGATGTGACGGAGTGGATCATTTGAGTTATTTGACCGATCGCAATTACGATTACGTGGTGATCTCCGAGGGGAGCGGGGCGCGCTGTAACGATCCGTTCGTGGAACAAATGGAAAAGGTAATGAAGATCTTCCGCGAGGCGAATCCCGATGTCAAATTTGTTTATCTCTGCAACGCGGCACCCTATGGGATCTCCAGTGCTACCGATAAAACCTATCGGCAAACCAACATCCTCAATCATCTCAAGGTATTGGAATCGCAGGGCGTGATCATTGCCGATTGGGGAAAGCTTGTAACCGATATTATCAACGGCACCGCTGCTGTTCCGAACGCAACGCAGAAGTATAACCAAAACAGCTTTATCATTCGCAAAAGTGCGGCAGACGGCTATCATCCCAATCTGCTCACGGGCTATATTACGTCTCTGATGGCATACTGCGCGATTACGGGAAGATCTGCCGCCGATCAATCCTATGATTTTTGCGCCACTACAGGAAGCAGCTTTATAAGCTTTCAGTCAAAGTATTATACCTACGGGAACGCGACCACGAATTTTCGGGATATTTTTGCGTCGGACAGCGATATGAAGGGGATTCAGCAACTGATCGACAAATATCTTTCCGAAAAAGCATATTTGAATTACAATTATTAAGGCAAGGGCTCGAATGTCAACCGCATTCGAGCCCTTTTGTTTTTAACTCTATTTTTTCTTTAATCATTTACGCGCTCACCCAAGATGTTGCGGTATTTTTGATAGAAGGGTTGAAAATAGCCGCCGTCAAGGGCTTCGCGGATCTTTCGCGTCAGGTTGTTGTAGAAATAAAGGTTGTGGACGACAGCGAGGTGCATTCCCACCGCCTCCTTGGCTTTGAGCAGGTGGCGGACGTACGAACGGCTGTAATTGCGGCATGCGGGACACTGACAGTCCTCGTCAAACGGACGGGGGTCGCGCGCATATTTTTCGTTGAGCAGGTTGAGCTTGCCCTTCCACGTAAAGAGGTTTCCGTGGCGCGCATTGCGGCTGGGCATGACGCAATCGAAGAAATCAACGCCCATGTGCACCGCCTCGAGAATGTTGCACGGTGTACCCACGCCCAT
>JAFTXB010000103.1 GCA_017461825.1 Clostridia bacterium | reverse complement strand
GCTTTGTGCCATCGGCTACAGCGGAGCTGACGTTGACGTTGACCGCGTGGACGTTTCCTTCCGAAGCGCAAAGGGAACGGTTGAGGTCTGCAAAAACGGCGCGGGCGTGGAGTTTTCCGAGGAGATCGCAAAGGAAATTTTGCTCGAAAAGGAAATTGAAATTCTGGTTTCGATCGGAGATGGCGCATGCGACGCCACCGCTTGGGGCTGTGACCTGACCTACGATTACGTCAAGATCAACGGCGACTACCGTACCTGATAGAAGGAGCTTTTGAGTATGTTAAATCAGTTTTCCAACGCAGAGCGCGCGCAGGTGCTCACCGAGGCTCTGCCTTACATCCGACGCTACACGGGCAAGATCGTCGTTGTCAAATACGGCGGCAATGCCATGACCAATGAAGAACTCAAACAGCAGGTCATGGAGGACATCGTGCTTTTGTGGCTCATCGGTGTCAAGGTCGTGCTGGTGCACGGCGGCGGCCCCGAGATCAGTGAATTGATGGCGCGGCTCGGCAAAAAGCCCGAATTTGTGGACGGCTTGCGCGTGACAGACAAGGAGACCGTTGACATCGTGCAGATGGTGCTGGCGGGCAAGGTCAATAAAACCCTCGTAAATCTTATCGAGTCCAAGGGCGGAAAGGCAATGGGCATTTCGGGCATGGACGGCAGACTGATCGAGGCAAAAATGAAAAACGAAAAGCTTGGGTATGTTGGCGCGATCACAAATATCAACATCGATCCTGTCAACGACCTTTTGGAAAAGGGATATATTCCGATCATTTCCACGGTGGGCTGTGACCGAGAGGGCAACAGCTACAATATCAACGGCGACACCGCCGCCGCACACATTGCGGGCGCGCTCGGTGCCGAAAGACTGATCATGATGACCGACATCGCGGGGCTTTTGCGTGATAAGGACGATCCCTCAACCCTCATTCCCGAGGTCACGATCCCCGAGGCGAAAAAGCTGTTTGAGGAGGGAGTCATTTCGGGCGGCATGATCCCGAAGGTCGATTGCTGTATCGAAGCGATCAACGAGGGCGTTAAGACCGTGATCATCATGGACGGCAGAGTGCCCCACTCGATCCTCATGGAGCTTCTTACCGACGAGGGTGCGGGCACCATGGTTACGGGAGGCTGACATGCAGGATATTATTTCTCTTGACAGATCCTACGTTGCCGGAACCTACAACCGCTTTCCCGTGGTGATCGATCACGGCAAAGGCTCGGTGGTATGGAGTCGGGACGGCAAACGTTATATCGATATGGGCTCGGGCATCGGTGTCACGGCGTTTGGAATTGCCGACGACGAGTGGCAGAGGGCTGTTACCGAACAGCTCTCCCGTGTCCAGCATATGTCTAATCTTTACTATACCGAGCCTTGCGCCCGCCTTGCCGCGCTTTTGTGCGAGCGGACAGGGATGAAAAAGGTCTTTTTCGCAAACTCGGGAGCAGAGGCAAACGAGTGCGCCATCAAGGTCGCGCGGAAATATGCCGCAGAGAAAAAGGGAGCGGAGTATTCTACGATCGTAACGCTTGAAAACAGCTTTCACGGCAGAACCCTCACCACCCTTGCCGCAACGGGGCAGGCGCATTATCATGAGCTGTTTCAGCCCCTCACACCGGGATTTGTGCACACTCCCGCAGGAAATATCGAGGCGCTGCGCGAGATCGTTTCCACCCATAAGATAGCAGGCATTCTCATGGAGTGCGTGCAGGGCGAGGGCGGCGTGATCGCAATGGATCGCGACTATGTAAAAGCGGTTGCGGAGCTTGCCGCAAAAGAGGATATTCTCCTCATGATCGACGAGGTGCAAACGGGTAACGGACGCACCGGTGAACTGTATGCGTATATGAATTACGGCATTTCGCCCGATGTGGTGACAACCGCAAAGGGTCTCGGCGGAGGGCTGCCGATCGGCGCGGCTCTGCTTTCCGAAAAGGTTGAGTGTGTGCTGGGCTTTGGCGATCACGGCTCGACCTACGGAGGAAATCCCGTCTGCTCGGCAGGGGCTTACAGCATTCTGTCGCGCATCGACGAGAATTTGCTTGCGGACGTGCGCAAAAAGAGTGCGTATGTATTTGAATCGTTGAAGGATGCCGAGGGCGTGGAATCGGTCAGCGGATTGGGGCTGATGATCGGTATCAAGACGGGAAAGCCTGCCGCAGAGGTCGTTAAGAAATGTATGGAAAACGGCGTTTTGTGCCTGACTGCAAAGGATAAGGTTCGCCTGCTCCCCGCGCTGAATATCCCCATGGAAGTCCTTTCCGAGGCAGTGGAGATCATAAAGAAGGCTTGCAAGGAATAGGTTTGAATTTTTTACCGATACAAAGCTAACCGTTTGTTTACGGGCTGTCGTGGGCGCCAGCCCCTACAAGGTTGTGAGCGAAGCCATAGCAATTCTAACATTGGTGATCGATTGGGGTACGGAACAAGACAAAAACACCCCACAATATCAATTTACCCCTTTTTAAAGTTTTTGAAAGGTGTCGGAAAACTTTTTTCAAAAAGTTTTCTGACAAAAAAGAAAAAGAGGAATTTATCTATGTTTTTAAAAGGAAAAAGCTTTTTAAAGCTGTTGGATTTTACGCCTGAGGAGATCGTAAAGCTGATCGACTTGGCGGCGGAACTCAAGCGAAAGAAAAAGGACGGTGTCGCGCACCGCCTTTGCGAAGGGAAGAGCATTGCGCTCGTATTTGAAAAGACCAGCACCCGTACGCGTTGCGCGTTTGAGGTTGCGGCGGCGGATCTTGGCATGCACCCTGTTTATCTCGACCCCACGGGCTCGCAGATCGGCAAAAAGGAGAGCATTGCCGACACCGCGCGTGTGCTTGGCAGAATGTTTGACGGCATCGAGTACCGCGGCTTCGGTCAGGAGATCGTGGAGGAGCTTGCCGCTTATGCGGGCGTTCCCGTTTGGAACGGCTTGACGAATGAATATCACCCCACGCAGATCCTTGCCGATATGCTGACGATCCGTGAGCATTTCGGAACGCTCAAGGGCAAAAAGCTGGTATATATGGGCGACGCGCGCTATAACATGGGCAACTCACTCATGGTCGGTTGCGCAAAGCTGGGCATGCATTTCGTGGCTTGTGCCCCGAAGGCGTATTTCCCAAATGACGGTCTAGTTGCAACCTGCAAGGAGATCGCCAAGGAAACGGGTGCCGTGATCGAGCTGAATGAGGATCCCACCGCCGCCGCTCAGGGTGCCGACGTGATCTACACCGACGTGTGGGTGTCGATGGGCGAGCCCGACAGCGTGTGGAAGGAGCGCATTGAGGCACTCACGCCTTATCGCGTGACAAAGGCGCTGATGGATACCGCAGGCGAGCAATGCCGCTTTATGCATTGCCTGCCCGCATTCCACGATCTCAAAACCAAGATCGGCAAAGAGATCTACGAAAAATTCGGCATCGACTGCATGGAAGTCACCGACGAGGTCTTTGAATCGCCTCAGTCGATCGTTTTCGATGAAGCCGAAAACCGTATGCACACCATCAAAGCCGTCATGGCGGCAACATTGTGATGGGGAAATAAATTTTTTCGGGGAAACCTTCTTTATAAGAAGGTTTCCCCGAACCCTTTCCAAGAATCTTTTCAACAAAAAAAGAAGTGATCGTCAACTTTTATGTGAGGATTACTTCTTTGTTTGTTCTGTAGCTGTGCTATATATTTATTCGAAAAAATCTTTTTTGAAAAAGTTTTTTCGGGGGGAACTTCTTTGTAAGAAGTTCCCCCCGCCCCCCCTCAAGAACTTAACAAAAGAAGTGATCTCGTTTTTTTGATACGGTCACTTCTTTTTGATTCATAGAATCTCTAATTAAAATATTGGATATTTATATTTAGACAACTTTTTCGGGAGCCCGTTTTGGGTGGTGGCACCAAAACGGTAGCGGGAGCCAATGCTCGGATGAAGCGATCAAACGCTCCTGTACCGTCAAGAAACAATGGGATAGCGCGTAGACACCAAAAAATACCTAAATACTATTTTTTGAAGTTTTGAAAGGTGTCGGAAAACTTTTTCAAAAGTTTTCTGACAAAAAAATTCAGTATTTAAAACATCTTATGTTTCAGTCTTAAATTATCGGCTATCATTGCAATGAATTCGCTGTTGGTTGGCTTGCCGCGGTTGTTTTGGATGGTATAACCGAAATAGGAGTTGAGTGTATCCACGTCGCCTCTATCCCATGCGACCTCGATTGCGTGACGGATCGCGCGTTCGACGCGGCTGGTTGTGGTCTGGTATTTCTTTGCCACGCTGGGGTAGAGGATCTTTGTCACCGAATTGATGATGTCCGAATCCTTGATGGTGAGCAGGATCGCCGTGCGCAGATACTGGTAGCCCTTGATATGCGCGGGAACACCGATCTGATGTATGATCTGCGTGACCTGGGTTTCGATATCGGGACCGGCTGTTTCGGTCTGCATGGCGGCGGCGGGGATGTCCTTTTGACGGCGGTTGACAATGCTTTGGATGTGCTCACATAGGCTACCAACGTTGACAGGCTTGAGCAGGCAGAGCTCGGCTCCCGCTTCGGTTGCTTGAATAAAAACGTTTTGATTGGAAACCGACGATACGATGATAAAGGCAGGTGCCTTGTTGTGTCCCCAATCAACGCTGTGGCTCTTACGCAAAACGCCGATTCCGTCCAGCTTGGAAAGCCACACGTCCATCACCACCACATCGGGATGGCTGCGCGTCATCTTTTGTACCGCGTCTTCGCCGTTTGTTGCTTCCTCAAGATTGTGATATCCCGCTCTTTGTAAGCCCTCTCGCATTGCGGCTCGCGCCGACACGCTTTCGTCCGCAATCAATATTTTGGTTGTGTATTCCATTAAAATCGATTCCTCCCAATTTCTTACTGGTAATTATTTACAGTAATATTTTACCATATTTTGGAAGAAAAAGCAAGAGTGAATTTCGGGAAATAATCCCCAAAAATTACAGGAAAATACTGGTAATATTTACCAAAATGACAATCTTGACGAAAAAAAGTTATTTATTGGAGTGTTTGCAGGGTTCTTTGAAGAAATCTGTCAGATCTATTTCGTATCTGCCGTCGGGATTACTCGAAAAACCGATGGCTTTGATCAAAGTTTCGTTTTCATATGTTGCGTCGAAAAAAGCGGTATGGACACCGCAAAGGTCGATAAAGTTGAGTGCGGCGCGTCCCATGACGAACATTGGCTCAAACTCGTAACCGTCGGGAATGTGGGCAAAATCAACGATCCTGCCGCCCTCGGCGTTCATTGTGAACTGGCAAATTCCGCGGAGCTCGCCGTCAACAAGTGCTTTGTAAGCCAGCAGCTCGGTAGAAAACTCAATTTTGCAACGTGCGCAGAGAGCTTCTTGCTCCTGCTTGTCCTGAATGGGTAATACTTCAAGCATAATTTTACTTCCTTTCGTTTCTCGGGGTAGAATTGGCGTAGAGATAGGCGATCTCGTCGGCTGTCAGCTCACGCCATTTTGCAGGGGGAACATCCAGCTTAAGCCCTCCGATCGCAATGCGGCGCAACCGCTTGACGGTAAGCCCTACGGCGTTGCACATTCGACGGATCTGTCGGTTGCGTCCCTCGTAGAGTGTGATCTCCAAGGTGTCGGGCTCAATTGTCCGAACGCCGATCGGCAACAGCTTGTAGCCGTCCAGCTCCATGGGCGCGGCAAGAAGCGCCAGTTGATCCTGCGTTGGAGGGGCGGTTAGCGTGACATGATAGATTTTTGGGATCTCATGGCGCGGGTGTGTCAATCGGTTGGCGAGCTCGCCGTCCTCGGTCAGGAGCAGGAGCCCTTCGGAATCCATGTCGAGCCGTCCGATGGGGTAGAGCCTCACCCCTGCGTCACGGACGAGATCGGTCACGGTTTTGCGTCCCTTTTCGTCCTTTGCACTGCTCACGTACCCGCGCGGCTTGTTGAGCATCACGGTGCGTTTTGGAATATTTCGATGCGGCAAAATGCGGTTGCCCTTGTATTTGACAATATCGGTTTCGGGATCGATCTTGTCTCCCACAGCAGCCGTCCTGCCGTTGATCTGCACATTGCCTGCCGCAATTTCGGCTTCGGCGGCACGGCGTGAGAGAATACCGCAATCGCTGAAAAATTTTTGCAATCGGACGGGCTCCGACATTTTTCCACTTCCTTTCCTTTAATATTATTCTTGTTTCTAAGTTCTTGAAGGTGTCGGACGTGTATTTGCGTAGCAAATCACGGGATTGGCTTGCCAATCCTTTTCTATTCAAGAAGTTTCTGACAAAAAATCATTTCCCAAACAAGGCGCACAGCCAATTCCAAAAGCTGCGCTTTGGGGTGTACCGCAGGACACTGTAGCAGGTATTGAGTGTTGTTTTTGCAATCATTTCGGGGGTTCCGTCGCCGTCGGTGTCGCATTGAAACACCACCTGCCCAAGTGTTTCTCCTTCTGCCACGGGGGCGTATGCAAAGTGGGGTGCTTCCACCGTTACGGTGATCTCGTCGCGTTTTTTGGGAAGGGTAACACGCAACGGATCGGCATTGACCAGCAGTACGTAGCTATCGGCTCCGCCAACCACCGACAAGGGGAAGAGATATTCCTCATTGTCGCAAAGCAGGACGGATTCATATTTCGCAAAGCCGTAATCAAGCATGGCGGTATGATCGTTCCAATCGTTTGGAGCATTTAAGGTAACGGCGATCAAGGTCACACCGTCGCGCTCTGCCGCCGAAACAAGACACCTGCCGCTCCGTTTGGTAAAACCCGTTTTGACACCGATGCAATCCTCATACAGCCTGAGCAGCTTGTTGTGGTTGACCAAAAGGCGCGTGCCGACCTCACCCGGGTGGGGGATGGTTGTTTTTCGTGTGCCGACGATCTCGCGGATCAGCTCATTTTGCAGAGCGTATCTCGTGAGCTTTGCCAACTCACTTGCCGTGGTGTAGTGGTCTTCGTGGTCGAGCCCGTGCGGATTGACAAAATGCGTATCCTGCAATCCAAGCACGTCTGCAAGCAGGTTCATTTGCTCGGCAAATGCTTCAACACTCCCCGAAACCCCTATCGCGATCGCAACGGCGGCATCGTTGGCGGATTCGAGAAGCAGGGCATAGAGCAGCTGCTCCAGCGTCAGAGCTTCGCCCTCCACCAGATAGATCGACGAGCCCTCCACGCCAACCGCATCGGCATTGGCTGTGATCACGGTGTCGGGATGAGCTTGGCTGAGCGCTGTCAGTGCTGTTATGATCTTTGTGGTGCTTGCCATGGGCAATCGCTGATCGGCGTTTTTGGAATAGATCACGTTTCCGCTTTGCGCTTCGATCAAAACAGCGCTCTCTGCCGAAACAAAGGGCGTGGTTGGCTCTTCGGCGTTCACGCGGAGTGGGCAAAAGGTCAGCAGAGAGAGGCTGAAAACCAATAAAAAAGCGACAAGCGATTTGCATCCGGACATAACAAGACCCTCCGAAAAAATGATACTTCTGCTTTCATGTATATTTTTTCGGAGCGTCTTTTATGTCAAAGGAATCAGATTTTCAGTGCCTTCTTTTCCTCTTTGCGGCGTTTTTTCAGCTCTTTTTTGGAAAGTGTTGCCTCCTCAAGGGCAAGCTCCTCCTCCAAACGGCGGGCGTATTCCTCCTCAAGCACTTCCGCATCCTCCAGTGCCTGATCTGCATCCTTGTTGACAAAGAGTCCCTTGACACGGCTGATGACATCGGGGGCATGGTCGAGGATCTCCGCGATCTGCTCGATGGGGCCGGCTTTTTCCTGCGTCATATTCAGCATTTCAACCTTGCCGTCGGGATAAACCGTCAAAAAGCCGATGGGGCTGACGGTAACACCGGTTCCGCCGCCGCCTCCAAAGTTTTTGCTTGGCTTCTTTCCGCTGTCATTTGGAAGATCGAGACCTCCCGAAGCAAAGCCCATGGAGACCTTGGAAATAGGGATGATGACTGTGCCCGAGGGGGTGACGATCTGTCTGCCCACTACGGTGTCGGCATCAATGATGGTGCGGATACGGTCGAGCGATTCCGAGATCAATTCCTTGATAGAAGATTCATTTTCCATTGTATTTCTTCCTTTCGAGTTTGTGTATATGAATTTCATTTTTTCAGTTTAAGCGGCTTTTGTGCTGTTTTTTTGCTCTTTTTCAAGCGCGCGGAGCTTTGCGCGGCGACGTGCCGTTTTCATTTCTCTGCGGTATGCCCGAAGCATTCCCGCGGCTATGGCAATGGCGGCGGAGAGATGCATGGTTGCGGCAATATCGATATCGGCGTGCGGTTTTTCGGAACCGAAATCGGCTATGACCTCCATGTCACCCGGGTCGCGTATCACACGGTTAAAATGCGTGTTGATCCAAGTGAAGAAAAAGGACAGCGTTTGCAGTGTACCTGCGTAGAGGATGGCTGTGGTGGCGGCATCACCCGACGCGAGATACAGGTGCATACGGCGGACGTGAATGTCAATACGTCCCGATGTTTTTTCGTACAATTCGCGGAGCAACGCCGACACCATTGAGATATAATCGGGGATAGAGGGGGAGGGCAAGGCTTTTGCAAGTGCCTTCTTTTTGGCTTTCTTTTCTGCCTTTAAAGCCTTTTTTTTCTTTTTGATCGCGGCTTTTTTGCGCAGCTTCTTCTGCAACCGCCGTTCTTTTCTCAGTACCCGTTCGGGATTGTGGCACCGTTTGAGCTCGGGTGCCTTTTTCTCTTTGTCGGAGACCAGCGTGATGGGGATCTTTCCGATCATCAGCACGAGCTTGAGCTTTTTTCGGAAAATGATCCGTATCGAGGCTTTTCCGTATAGGGGCAGAGAAAGGATCAGCAAGAGAAGCACCGCAAGAACCGCGAGAACGATCCAAAGCAGTTTCATGCTACGCCTCCTTTAGTCGGTGGGATCTTGGACGTGTGTATCGGGTTGAACGCCGTTTTCGTAAATAACGTCGGTTTCTTCGCTGTCAACGGGGGCTTCATAATCGCGGATCTCGCCCTCGGAT
>JAFTXB010000102.1 GCA_017461825.1 Clostridia bacterium | reverse complement strand
GTTCCTCGTCCTTGTCAATATCGCCGTATTTGATCAGACGGATTTCCACGATCTCATGCTTTTTTTCAGCCGACAGTTTAAAAGAAACCACCCAGCAATCCGCATTTTCCGTCAGCCGCACATCTTTGGGAATGAAATAAATATTGCTTTCGGTAAAGGGGTAGACGTAGGCATCGGGATTTTCCTTGTTATGTGCATCGACCGCATCGTCGCTACCCGTAGAAAGAATACGGGCGCTCTGCCAGACATCAGCATCAAAGCCGGCAACGTTTTGCTCCAAATACTCCAATGCCTCGTCGCACAGCAGATCCTCACACTCACGCTTTTTTCCTTCTTCCACAAACATGGAAACGGCATACGGCACTGCAATTGCACCGATCAACGCAATCACCAAAGTTACGGCTGCTATCATCAAAACAACGTATCTTTTTTTCATTTCACGCCCTCCCTTCGATCTCATTATAGCATATCTTTTGCCTCATGTCAAGTTTTTTGACATACGGTTATCCCCAAGTAAAACCGCTGTTGGTCATCCTGAGGAAACGCACGGCACAACTTAACCGAACAAAGCGAGCGCAAAATACGCTCGCTTTTCGCTTGTAGTATTTTGTCTTTCAACCGATAATATCATTGATATCTTGATGGTTCTTTTTTTCTTTTTCAAAATACTTATCATACCCACTGACCTCTATTGCGGCAACGTAGGTCTTGGCATAGACGGTGTTTCCGTTTTGGGCGGTTTTGATCTCTTTATAAAAGGCATAAAACGGCATTCCCACCGTAGGCCTTCCTGTTTGAGGATCATAGCCGAATACGTATTCGAGATCCACAAAATCGTAGTCCTGAAAGCTGATCTTGTCCTGCCGCTTCATACACAGCGAGCATACGTGGCCGCCAAACACGTAACCGTGATACAGCAATGCTTCCGCATCCTCGAGCGAGATCCGTTTGGCGTTTGCGATCGGCTCGTATTCCTTGGAAGAATCGGTTCGGTTCTTTTTGTAGTAGATCGTTGCATCGGTCAAGATCCCGTCGCCAACCGTATCGCCCGAAAAATTGGAGATATTATCAAATTGGATCTCGATATAGTCGGAGGGCATCCACCCTTTTTGCGTCGGATCCAACGCAGGCTCGTTTTTTTGATAGAAATAAACCGAAACGGTTTCCGCGCCGTGCTCGGAATACTCCCCGTAGCGACGGACGATCTTCGCGTCGGGAAAAGAAACGTTGAAAATAGCAAACAGCTTGTTTTTGATGGATTGCAGCGACGATAGAATCTCTTCATCCGACAGGCGTTGGTCGATTTGAACCGTTTCCCCGTCCAAAACGATGCACGGATCGCCCTTGCCCCGAGATTTGTAGATCGCAAACGAGAAATTCGATTCTCTTTGCCGGATCCACATACGGTAATCGCCAAAATCGCCGCAGTAATTCAAATAGGTTTTTCCTCTGTATGCAAGATCCTCTTCTTCCTTGATCTCATACCGAGGTGGCTCAACGTCAACCGACTCCCCAAGCTTTGGCAAAAAGCCATTGATAAAGGCTTCAAGCTCGGCTTCGTTGATCGGGTTTTCCGTTGCGTGATACTGATACACGGGAAGGTATTCGTCGTCTGTGATCGGATCAATATACAGATATTTGGCATCGGGAACCGAAACCGTCGTATAGGTGTTCGTTGCCACCGCATCGCCTTTGAGACCGGAAAACAGCGCCGCGACCTCCTCCGCCGAATACTGTGCCTGATCCCAGACGGGAATCTTGTTTTGAAGTCTTGGAAGAACGCCGACCGCCCCGACGATCAACGCCAAGCACGCCGCGATCGCTCCAATGCGAAGCCATACGGATTTCTGTTTTTTGTTCTTTCTGAAACCGTCTTTCTGCTCGACGTACGTTTCAATAAGATCGGGATCGAGGTGGTCGAGCCCCTCGTTCCATTCGCTCTTTTTCATATCAAATACCCCTCACTTTCTAAAGCTTCTTTCAAGGCACTCCTGATGGCGGCAAGCTCCTTGTTTACCGTGGATCGGCTCAGGTGCAAGTCACGCGCGATCGTTTCGATCGGTTCTGCCGCATAGTATCGGCTCATAAAAACGAACCGCCTGCGTTCGGGGAGCGAGCGCACGAAATCGCTGATCACGCGCCCCAGCCGTTCGGCATCAAACTCCGCGCCAACGTCTCCGTCTCCCGCCACAAAATCCTCAAGCTCGGACAACGCCACCGTCAGCTCGGACGGAATCACGCTTTGCCGCAGATGTTTGTGATAGCGTTTGATCGCAATTCTTCGCGCGATGGTGGTAAGAAACGCCTTCAGCACGTTCGGTCTTGACGGCGGGATCGCATTCCACGCGCCAAGATAGGTGTCGTTTAAGCACTCCTCGCAGTCAAGCCGCTCGTGCAGAATATTGTAAGCGATCGAAAACAGATAGTTCTTGTATTTGAAATCGGTTTCCTCGATCGCTTTTTCGTCGCGCTCCCAATAGAGCCCGACGATTGCTTCATCGTCCAACAGGCGTCTTGCCGTATGCTTTCCTCGAAGGTCCATAACCCGCCTCCTTTCCCTGAAATTGAAAGCCCCTTCATAAATAGTAGTACCAAAAATTTTGAAAGTGTGTAATGGTTTTTGAAAGTTTTTTTCATTATACCACAAATTTCCGTTGATTTCAACACAGCTCACCCAATTCAATGCAAAAAAACACCGCAACGCGATTTTTCAGGTCGCGTTGCGGTGCCTCTTATATGTTTTCACCGATAATCAAACCGTTTTCCTCTCACAACCGCCTGATCTCTCCCCCCGCTCATTTCCTGTATGCGGCGGAACAGATCGTCCACCACGCCGTTTTTAACGGCGAACAAAAGCGTTACGGTGTCGGTAAATTGGGTGTCGTCCACCACGGCTCCAAAGCGCGGCAGCTCGGCAGAGTAGCGTTGATAGTCGGAATAGGAGCAGCAGAGCTCCAGCTCGGTGTATTGCTCATACGTGATGATATTTGACGCCTCGAGCGCCAGCTTTGCCGTGTGCGAATAGGCTCTTACAAGCCCCCCCGCGCCGAGCAAAATACCGCCGAAATAGCGCGTGACCACCACCACAGCATCGGTCACGCCCGACTTGCGGATGGTATCCAGCACGGGAACGCCAGCCGTACCCTGCGGCTCGCCGTCGTCGGAATAGCGCGCCACGATCTCCCCCTTCATCATATACGCCCACACGTTGTGCCGCGCGTCCATGTACTGATTTTTGAGCTTTTTGACGTACGCCTGCGCCTCTTCCTCGCTCTGCACAGGCTTTGCGTGCCCGATAAACACCGATTTTTTCTCTACAAACTCCGCCTCACCCTCGTGCTCCAGCGTCGTGTATAAAATCGCATCTGCCATATTTGAACCTTTTTTCGTGGGGGGGG
>JAFTXB010000101.1 GCA_017461825.1 Clostridia bacterium | reverse complement strand
TGAACAGCCAGCAGAATAGCTCCCGCTATTTTTCAGGGGCCGCCGTGACCCTGAAAAATCACCGACGTTAGATTTGCGAAAAAAAGCGCACAAATTTGTAGGGCGGGGGTAGCGAAGCGGCACGAGCGCAATGAATGACACCACGGTGTGGTGTCAGAACGCGAGTGTGACCGAGCCGCAGCGAGAATCGCTCCCGCCGAAAAAACGCCCACTGTAGCACAAACGGTAAGCGCACAAACCCGCGTCCTTCTATTTTGTTTGTGCTTTTTTTGATAACTTATGAAAGGAACGTATATGAAGCTTCGTTTTCTCGGTGCGATAACAGCACTTTTTTTATTACTTGCAACCCTTGGCGGCTGTGTGGTGCCCGACGAGCCGTTTGAATCGGACACCTCTGCCGACACCTCCGACGCGATGGCGCTGCCCACCGATTCGGATTTTGCCATTCATTTCATCGATGTGGGGCAAGCCGATGCGGCGCTTGTGATCTGTGACGGAAAGACGATGCTGATCGATGGAGGCAATGTTGAGGACAGCGATCTCATCTATACCTACATCAAAAAGCAGAATATTTCACATCTCGATTATGTTGTTTGTACGCATGCGCATGAGGATCACGTTGGCGGGCTGTCAGGTGCGCTCACGGCGGCAACGGCAGGGAAGGTCTTTTCTCCTGTTACTGACTATAACAGTAAGGCGTTTCGCAATTTCGCTGCAAAAGCTGAGGAGCGTGCAGGCGGTTTGACTGTGCCAACGGCGGGGCAGAGATTCTTGCTCGGTTCGGCAAGCGTGACTGTTGTAGGTCCTTTAAAAGCATATGAGGAGACCAACGACACCTCGATCGTTCTCCGTATCGTATATGGTGAAACCTCATTTTTGTTCACAGGCGACATGGAGTCTTCCGCCGAATCCGATCTTCTGGATGCGGGCGTGACCTTAAAATCTACCGTTTTGAAGGTTGGACATCACGGTAGCTCGACCTCTACGTCATACCGCTTTTTGCGCGAGGTGGCCCCCACATACGGTGTGATCTCGGTCGGTGTTGACAATCAGTACGACCATCCAAACGAGGACGTGCTCTCGCGCCTGCGTGATGCCGACGTTGTGCTTTACCGCACCGATATGCAGGGTGACATCGTTTGCGTAAGCGACGGGGCGGCAGTAACCTTCTACACGGCAAAGGACAACAACCTGCCCACCAACCCCACCGAAAGCGAGAAAACCACCTCGGAAGGTTCTGCCGTGACCGAGTACGCCTATATTGGAAACCTCAACAGCAAGACCTTCCACCTGCCCACCTGCTCCGTGCTTCCCAACGAGGAGAATCAGATCTATTTCACCACCCGTCAGGAGGCGGAGGGGAACGGCTATGCCGCTTGCGGCAGATGCAAGCCGTAAACATGACATGATAGAGGAGAAGAATATGGAATTGAATTCGATTTTCCGGGACGGAATGGTGCTGGCGGCAGACAAGCCGATCCGCGTGTTCGGCAAAGGGGAAGGGCGCGTTATCGTGCGCTTTTTGGGTGAGACGGTAACGGCTTTGTCAAGCGGCTCGGATTGGTGTGCGGAGCTCTCCCCAAGATCCGTGGGCGGCCCGTATGAAATGCAGATCGACATGGGCGGCGTCAATGTGGAGATCAAAGATATTTATGTCGGCGTTGTGATGCTTTTGCACGGGCAATCCAACATGGCGTTTCAACTGCAGCAGTCGGCGTTCCCCCGTGAGGTGTATCGCTATTGTGACCGCGTGCGCCTGTATTCGCCCAAAAAGGTGCTGGAGGGCATTGAAGCACTGGAGGAAAAATGGGTGCCTTGCAACGAGACCTATGCGGGGCAGTTTTCGGCAATCGGCTACCATGTGGGAATGCAGCTTGCCGAGGAGCTTGGTTGCGCCGTGGGAATGATCTCCTGCCATCAAGGGGCGTCGGTCATTCAGGCGTGGATGGACGAGGATGCCGAGGCGCGCCTGGGGATTCACCTGTTGCCCGAGGATCGTTACCGTGATTGGGTTAAATTTGCCGCTTGGAACCAGGCGGGGTGCTTATACCGCCAGCTCGTGCAGCAAGTGATGCCGTATTCGCTGTCGCACATCCTTTGGTATCAGGGAGAAAGCAACGCATCGGTTGCCGAGGCAAACGTGTACGGCTTGTTGCTAAAGGATTTGATCCGCCTGCGCCGTGTCGATTTTGCCGATCCGTGCCTGCCGTTCATCGTGATACAGCTGGCAAACAACCAAAACCGTGCAGGGGAGGCGTGGTCCAAAATTCAGGCATCCCAGCTGGAAATTGCCAACGAGATGCAGGACGTGTATTCGGTCATTTGTGCCGACGTTTGCGAGGACGACGATATTCACCCCCCCACAAAAGCACCGCTTGCAGAGCGCATTGCCAACGTGATTTTGCGTTTGAACGGCTGATTTTTGCCGCCCGCACTCAAAGAAAACATAAAACCCCCCGACCGCCTCGCGTTTGAGGCTTGGTCGGGGGTTCCTTTATGCGTTTTTGATTACCGTTTGGTAAAGCTTGACTGTGTGATCTGATAGGGGTTCTTCATGGCGTTGTTAACACATTCCTTGAAAAGTGGCAAAAAGCTGTTTACTCCGGGGTATTGCTTGGGGATCCAATCAATTGCGTCAACGTCGCCACCGGTCAGTGCCGCATACCACGTCAGCGCCGCCGTGTATCTGCCGTAATTGTAGGACAGATGATAGGTGTCGCGCGTGACAGTATCTCCAAAATGCGAGGTGCGTAGATTTTGAATAGCGGTTCCTGTTGGGATCACGCCTGCAATAGTTTCCTTGGGAGCAATGTACTCCTTGACAACAGTCGTGGCGGCGGTATACATTTTCATTTGATCATAGTCATATTTGGCAAATGCCTCCTGCTTGGAGTTTCCTTGGTATGCCCACGTCAGATGCCACATCATTTTTGCGTTGGGATTGGTCTTGTTTTGATTAAAAAAGTCGATGATGTGATCAAAATTAGCAAAGGTGTTTACAAAACCAACGCCCGCGCCGGCTTGATGGAATACGAACAGATCCCAGTCCTCTTCCTTGATCGCATCCAGCACGCGGTAATTTTCGGTTGTCGTCCAGTTGCCGTCGGTGTTTTTGTAAAATTTATAGGCAGCTTTGTTCCCCGAAATATTGCCCCAATGCTTATCCAGTGTGCAGTTTCCAATGTAAAGGTTGCCAAGGATCACGGTTTCGGCACCGCCGTTTTTACAAATGTCCCATAAATAATGCATACCGTCCACAGTAAAGCTGTTTCCGAGTGCCAGAACCCTAACTGTTTTGGTTGCGGGAATCGGTTCGGAATAGGTATGTCCGCAATTCATACAGGAAAAATCGATAGCACCATCTCTAAGAGGTTTTGCGGGGGTTGTGCCAATTTTGGAATAGGAGTGTGTACACGGTTTTGTTTCTGTTTGTGTGGGAGAATTTTCACTTTCCTGCGTTTTGGTGTTGTTTTCTGTTTTGAAATAAGTGCCGGAACATGAAGAAAACAACAGCACGATTGCAAGAAAAAGTGAAACGGTTAAAAGAAATTTTTTCGAATACATTTTATTATTCCTTTCTTTTCGTCAATGCCGTTTTGTTTAGTATACCATGGTAGAAAGGTTTTGTAAATAAACGAAAAGAAAAGATATGGATTTTTCGAAAGAAAGGATGCCTTTATTTTTTCAATAAGGGACAGTAGTCGAACGCATCCTCTCCCACCGTTTTTACACTTGTGGGAATGTTTACCGATTCAAGCAATTTGCAACCGTAAAAGGCATCATTGCCAATTTCGGTTAAGCTGTCCGGAAGGTGTATTTTTTTCAGCGATTCAGCTCCGAGAAATGCACTCTCGCCAATTTTCTTGACCCCTTCGGGAACGGTGATTTCCGTGTTCTTTTTGCCAACGGCGTACTTTAGCAACACGGTTCCGTCTTTGGAATACAGGTTTCCGTCGATCGAACGGTATGCTGAATTTTCTGTGTCAACCGTGATCTCCTCCAATGTATCACAGCCGTCAAATGCCCAAATGCCGATGCACTTGACCGATTTTGGAATGTGGATACGTTTGAGCGCCTCGCAGTAGGCAAAGGCTTGCCTGCCAATTTCCTCTAACCCCTCGGAAAGTGTGACTGTTGCAAGAGAAGCACATCTGTCAAAGGCGCATAAACCAATCGTTTTTACGCTCTCGGGAATTTTGATCTCGGTTAGAGAGGCACAGTAGCCAAAGGCAAAGTCTTCAATTTTGGTTACGCTGTTTGGGATCTCGATATTTTTCAGCGAACGGAGTTCAAAAAGCGATTGGTATCCGATTGTAGTGATACTGTTGGGAATCGTAACCGAAACAACTCTGTTGCGCCCGTCAATATACTCGCCGTCGGAGGTAAGTTCTGTGACCTTTTTGCCGTTATAGTCCGAGGGAATGACAAGATTTTCGGTTACAGAAAGAATCGTTGCGGCGTACGTGTCATTTTCCAAAAGCTCATATTCAAATTCAGCCTTGCTTTCTGCTGCCATTGGGTTTTATGAACCTCCTTTTTGAGTTGGATCGGAAAGATAAAACGCTTTTCCAAACGCACCCTCGTAGTGATAAAAGGTGAATGTGTCGCCAACCTCGTAATTATCATATATACGCAATTCAACCTCAAGATCAAATGTTTGACCGTTTGCCGTGACCTCAAATTCATATGAGTCCGGAGATTTGAGGCGGTTGTGATGTTCTTTTTGTTCAATGATCGCTGTATATTCGGTTGGTGGAGTGAGATCCAGCAAATAATTGAAATGCATGATAAACGAGTTCACGACAAACCAAAGGAGGAATCCAACAAGCAATACGCCAAGCAGAACCCAACCGATTCCCGATTTCGTTTCAAATATTTTTTTCGGCAGTAAGAAAAGGGCTGCGACTATAAGCAGGAGCGATACTACAAGCGCGACACCCCAAAACGGAAAAGCTTGCGAGTAGGAATAATCACCTTCGTCAAAAACCAACGAAAGAAGCAGACCTGCACCCGCCGTAAAACAGATGTTGTGAAAGATTCCAAAACGAGGATTTTGTTTGTGTTTGCGCTTTTTTGGCTCGCGTGGCTTGGGGGCGAGCAGTCCAACCGCAACCGATGCCGCAAGCAAAAGAAATTTTGCGGTCAGCAGGATGCGATGGGGGATCAAAAGTGCGAGGGATTCCAGTAAAAGAAATATTACGAATGCCAAAAGCGCGGAAAGCCACGAACGTTTTTTAACTTTTTTTTCGATTTTATCCATTACGGTTTTTCATTTACCCAAACAGATGCGCCAACGCCTCGGCAAGTTCCTTGACAGGGACTGTGGATGTGTTGATGCACATGTCGTAGTTTGCGCGATCGCCCCATTCCTGCCCTGTATAATAGCGGTAGTATTTTGCACGGTTTTTATCAACCTTGCGGATCATTTTGATCAGTTCGCTGTCACTCAAGTGCTCATGCTCGTCGGCTTTTTCACGGCAACGCTTAAATTTTGCGTCCATATCCGCATAAACGAATAGACGGATGGGGTTATGATCCTTTAAAATATAGTCACCGCAACGCCCAACGATGATGCAATCCGATTTTTCTGCCATTTCGCGTAAAACATTTGCCTGTTCGGCATATACAGAGGTGTATTGCTTGAGGATATAGTCTGAACCGGTTGAGTGAAAGGTTCTGCCCACCGTGATGGGGAAGAACACGCCCGACTGCTGTTCGACGATTCCGCGCACGTAGCCTTCTGCCAGTTTTGTACGCTTTGCGATCTCATCAATGATCTCTTTGTCATAATAGGCAATTCCGAGGTGATCGGACAGCCGTTTCCCCAGCTCGCGTCCGCCGCTTCCGAATTCACGTCCAATGGTAATGATCTTATTCATGTGTCATTCCTCCTTTACTGTTCTTGCTTTTATTATACACGTTTTGCCGTCACTTGTCAAGATTCTTTTCACAGTCCGACAGAAGAATCGCTTTTTCTGCCGATCCTTTTAGAGAATTGCTTCCACATGGTGTTACAGGATGTTTTTTCAACCGTTTTATCAAAAGAAATACTTGCTTTTTTGATGATAGTATGATATCATATTAACAGAATATTTTTTGAAAGAGGTTTGTATGAAAGACGAAAAAGTATTGGCATATTGTAATTTATTCGGCGTATTGGGTGCGATCCCTACGCTGTTGGATGCCGTACCCGAGGCGCGAGAAGCGGTTGGAGCTAAGAAGATTTCGATTGGTTTTGCCGTAAAGGACGGACCGCGCGCAACACTTGAAATTGAAAACGGACAAGCGGTGATGCGTGAGGGAATCGACAAATGCAGCATCAAGCTGTATTTTGCCTCCTGCAAAAAATTCAACGATATGATCGACGGCAAGGGCAATCCGCTGCCCGTAAGCGGCTTTCAGCACCTCGGCTTTCTGCTGGGCGGCTTTACAAAGCTGACCGATCTGCTCTCGGATTATCTGCGTCCCGCGCCCGAAAAGCTGAATGATCCCGTCTTTTTCGAGCGTTCCACCGTGCTGATGCTCCACGTCATTGCGGGGGCGGTTGCCGAGGTCGGCAATCACGACAAGGTGGGGATGTTTTCGGCATCGAATATCGTGGACGGCGTGATCAAGCTTACGATTGGCGAAGCTTATAAGGTTGGCGTAAAAGCCGAAAATCATCGCCTGACGGCGATCCACTCCGATCCCGGTGAGGGATTTTCGGAGATGCGGTTTGACAGCCTTACCACCGCGCGTGACCTGTTTGACGGTAAGATCAACGCCGTGGCGGCGGTTGGCATGGGCAAGGTGCGCATTGGCGGTATGATCTCACAGGTCGACAACGTCAACCGCATTCTTGACCGCGTGTCGCTCTATCTGGCTTGAAAGGAAATAGGTGAAGCATATGCATAAGATCAACGAGTATACGAAAAGCCGCGAGGCGTTTGAGCGCGCGGTAAGGGTGATCCCGTCGGGCATTTACGGGCATCAGGGCCCTGCCGAGGGGTGCTACGTTCCCGTGGAGGCGTTTCCGCTGTTTTCCTCAAGGGCGCAGGGAACGTATCTGTGGGATGCCGACGGCAACCGCTTTATCGACTATATGTGCGCCTACGGCCCCAATATTTTGGGCTATCACGATCCCGACATCGATGCAGCAGCGGCAAAGCAGAGAGCGATTTCGGATTGCACCACGCTCCCGAATACGGTTATGGTGGATTTTGCAGAGCTTTTGGTGGACACCGTTGCCTCTGCCGACTGGGCATTCTTTGCCAAAAACGGCAATGACGTCACCACGCTTGCCATCATGATGGCGCGCGCTTACACACGCCGCAAGAAGATCGTCTTTTTCAAGGACTATTATCACTGCGTGTCTCCGTGGACGCAAAAGATCGACTATGCGGGCGTTATTGAAGAGGACGTGATG
>JAFTXB010000100.1 GCA_017461825.1 Clostridia bacterium | reverse complement strand
TGCGTTAAACAGCCAGAAGGTGTCCAGCTCCAGCATCACGTCGGTGCGCGCCAGAAGCTCGTCCTCAACGAGCTTTCCGTAAGGGGTGGGAAGAAACTCGTAGGAATGGTTGTGATAGCTCAGCGTGATCCCCTCCGCGGCAAGACGCTCCTTTGCCGAGGCAATCAAAGCGAGGCTCTCCTCCATATACTCCTCGGTCTTCCATTTAGCCGATGGAAGAATAAGATCCCGGCACCCGATCGCCTTATGGTACGCAATGGTTTCGTCGATCTTATCGGGTGTCAATGCCGCAATACCGGTATGTGTACCCGAGGCGACCAGCCCGAATTCATCCAGCCATGCCTTGATCTCCTCTGCGGGATGGTCAAAAAAGCCGGCAAACTCAATATAGCGGTAGCCCATTTCGGAAAGGCGCTTCAGCGCCTCTCTCATATCCTTCTCCGCAATGTCGCGGACACTGTACATTTGTATTCCGTATGAAGTCATGACTGTATTCTCCTTTATCTGCGGTTGATGATCGCGCCTTGATCGGCAGAGCTGACCTGCGCGGCGTAGCGCTTGAGGTAGCCCGTGATGTTCTCCTTTTTCTTGATGGGCATCTCGGCGCGGCGGGCTGCAAGCTCCTCGTCGGAGACCTTGAGCTCGATCCTATATTCGGGAATGTTGATGGAAATGATGTCGCCGTCCTTGACGTAAGCAATGGTGCCGCCGCTGACAGCCTCGGGAGAGACGTGTCCGATCGAAGCTCCGCGGGTAGCCCCCGAGAAGCGTCCGTCGGTGATCAGCGCAACGTCCTTGTCAAGTCCCATGCCTGCGATCGCCGAGGTGGGAGACAGCATCTCGCGCATACCGGGTCCGCCTGCGGGGCCCTCGTAACGAATGACCACCACGTCACCCTTGACGATCTTGCCGCCGTAAATTGCGGCAATGGCTTCCTCCTCGCTCTCGTAAACCTTGGCAGGTCCCTCGTGCACCAGCATTTCGGGAGCAACGGCGCTTCTCTTGACGACACAGCCGTCGGGTGCGAGATTGCCGCGCAGAACCGCGATTCCGCCGGTTGCGCTGTAAGGATTATCAACCGTGCGGATGACCTCGGTATCAAGGTTGACGGCATCGGCAATATTTTCGTGAAGCGTTTTGCCCGTGCAGGTCATGACCGTAGTGTCGATCAGCCCCTGCTCCTCCAGCTCCTTGAGAACCGCGTAAACGCCGCCCGCCTCGTTGAGATCCTCCATGTAAGTAGGACCTGCAGGGGCAAGATGGCAGAGGTTGGGCGTTTTTTCGCTGATGACGTTGACCTCGTCAAGACTGAAGGGCACGCCGCACTCGTTTGCGATAGCGGGCAGGTGGAGCATACTGTTGGTGGAGCACCCCAGCGCCATGTCTGCCGTGATCGCGTTGCGGATCGCCGCCTCTGTCATAATATCGCGCGGACGGATGTTCTTTCTCACCAAGTCCATGACCTGCATTCCCGCGTGCTTTGCAAGCTCAATGCGTGCCGAATAAACGGCGGGGATGGTACCGTTTCCGCGCAGTCCCATGCCCAAGACCTCGGTGAGGCAGTTCATGGAGTTTGCGGTGTACATACCCGAGCAGGAGCCGCAGGTGGGACAGACCTTGCGCTCAAACTCGCAAAGCTGCTCCTCGTTGATCTTCCCTGCCGTGTAAGCGCCAACCGCCTCGAACATACTCGAAAGGCTTCTCTTTTTGCCGCCCACGTGACCTGCCAGCATGGGGCCGCCGCTGACGAACACCGTGGGGATGTTCAGTCTTGCCGCCGCCATAAGGAGGCCGGGAACGTTTTTGTCGCAGTTGGGGATCATAACCAGTCCATCAAAGCCATGTGCCATGACCATTGCCTCGGTGCTATCGGCGATGAGGTCACGCGTGACGAGCGAATACTTCATGCCAACGTGCCCCATGGCAATGCCGTCGCAGACCGTGATCGCGGGGAACATAATGGGGGTACCTCCCGCCATTGCAACTCCGCGCTTGACGGCGTCGGTGATCTTATCGAGATTCATATGCCCCGGGACGATCTCGTTATACGAGCTGACGATACCGATCAGAGGTCTTGAAAGCTCCTCGTCGGTCAGTCCCAGTGCGTGGTAAAGCGAACGGTGCGGTGCATTCTGAAAGCCGTCCACAATTGTATCTTTAATCATTTTATTGCTCCTATTCTTGTATCCCTTGTTCGCATTACCCTTGCAGGAAACGGTCATGGCCGTTCTTTTGGGGATCGGTCAAGACCGTTTCCTACAAAAGCATGATAAAACAACGTGTTATTGCTACACAGACAGCGGGCAACCATGGCGACAGCCACGGTCGCCCGCTTGTATCAATTACTTTTTATGTCGGATTTATTATACGAATTCCCGATTTAATAATAGAATTTTTTCGGCAGTCATTTGGGGTTAGTGATCCCGCCTAATCGTTGTACAGGCTTTGCTCTGTGGGAGTTATTGCTCGGATAAAACATTCAATAGCCTCTTGCTGTCAAAAAACTGCGGAAAGAACCACAAACTTCCCATACTATCCACATAATCCCTTTTTTGAAAGTTTTGAAAGGTGTCGGAAAACTTTTTTTAAGTTTTCTGACAAAAAACAAGATCAGTTGTTGATCAGCTTGTCCTCGTCGCTCCAGCTGTAGAGTTTGCGGATATCCTTACCAACCACCTCGGAGGGATGCTCTGCGGCGATCTTGCGCATTGCGTTGAAATGCACCTGCGAGCCTGCGTCGGACATGTCAAGCAGGAAGTCCTTTGCAAAGGTACCGTCCTGAATGTCGGAGAGGATCTTCTTCATTGCCTTCTTAGTCTCGGCAGTGATGATCTTCGGCCCCGTGATATAGTCGCCGTACTCTGCGGTGTTGGAGATCGAATAACGCATTCCCTCAAAACCGCTCTGGTAGATGAGGTCAACGATCAGCTTCATCTCGTGGATGCACTCAAAGTATGCGTTTCTGGGGTCGTAGCCTGCCTCAACCAACGTTTCAAAGCCTGCCTGCATCAGAGCGCAAACGCCGCCGCAAAGAACTGCCTGCTCACCGAAGAGGTCGGT
>JAFTXB010000099.1 GCA_017461825.1 Clostridia bacterium | reverse complement strand
TGCTCCTCGCTGCCGTCGATCCAGACGATCTTGTCGGGATTGACAAGCGCAGCCATTTCATCGATCCAGCTTTGAACGTGCTTGTTCGGTGTTACTTTGGTCATGTTCTTGCTCCTTTTTTTATGTAAATTATTTTAAAAACAGCCTTTGGGTGTGAAAGATACCTTGTCACCCAGTATATATTTTACACTTTTTTTCCCAATTTTGCAACGGTCTTTTGAAAAGGTTACGATTTGTTCATAAATTTAAATAGAAATGACAAAAGCCTCTGCCCAAAATGTAGATTATTCATGAATAAATCGCCAATTTTAATTTTTGGATTGACATTTTAGAAATTTTGTGCTATACTGTCTAACAGGTTGTTTTCCGCTGCTGTACCGTGAGGCGTAAAACACGAAACGGAGGAAAATAACGAAATGGGAAAGTATTTTGGCACTGACGGCTTCCGCGGGGAGGCCGGTGTCACGCTGACAAGCGAGCACGCTTACAAAATTGGACGTTTTTTGGGTTGGTATTACGCACAGAACGATGGGCACAAGGTTCGTGCCGTTATCGGAAAGGATACCAGACGCTCCAGCTATATGTTTGAGTATGCCATTGTTGCGGGGCTTACCGCTTCGGGCGCCGACGCATATATGCTGCACGTAACCACAACTCCAAGTGTATCGTACGCGGTTGCCGGTGACGATTTTGACTGCGGGATCATGATCTCCGCAAGCCACAATCCCTACTATGACAACGGAATCAAGCTAGTGAACAGCCACGGTGAGAAGATTGATGACTCTACCATCGAGCAGATCGAGCTGTATCTGGACGGCAGGCTGGAAGAATTGGGAATCACGACTCCCGACATTCCTTTTGCGACGGGTGCCGACCTCGGTCAGATCGTGGACTATGCGGCGGGCAGAAACCGCTATATCGGATATCTGATCTCACTTTCGCGCTATTCGTTCAAGCAGTTTCGCGTTGCTCTCGACTGTGCAAACGGTGCATCGTGGATGATCGCAAAGAGCGTGTTTGACGCGCTTGGTGCGAAGACCTACACGATCAACGCCGATCCCGACGGATTGAATATCAATCGCGATGCCGGTTCAACTCACATTGAAGTGCTGGCGAAGTACGTTCGGGAAAAGCGGCTTGACATCGGATTTGCATTTGACGGTGACGCCGACCGCTGTATCGCGGTGGATGAGAACGGGCAGGTGGTCAACGGTGACCATATTTTGTACGTTCTGGCACAACACTTGAAGAAGAGCGGCGAGCTGGCAAACAACACCGTTGTCACAACCATCATGTCAAATCTCGGGCTTTACCGTGCTTTGGAAAAGGCAGGCTTTTCTTACGAGCAGACCACCGTGGGCGACCGCTATGTGTATGAGAACATGCAACAGAACGGTCACTGCCTCGGCGGCGAGCAATCGGGGCATGTTATTCTTTCCAAGTACGCTACCACGGGTGACGGCATTTTGACTGCCATCAAGGTGATGGAGGCGGTGATCAGCTCCAAGCTGCCGCTCTCCAAGCTGGCGGAGCCGGTGAAAATGCTGCCGCAGGTCACGAAAAACGTGCGTGTTGCCGACAAGGCTGCGGTGCGTGAGAACACGGCTGTTAAGAAGGCTGTTGAGGCTGTTCGCGCGCGGTTGGGGAATACCGGACGGATCCTTTTGCGTGAGAGCGGTACCGAACCTGTGATGCGCGTGATGGTGGAGGCACCCACAGAGGGCACCTGCGATGCATGCGCTTCGGAAGTGCTTGCTGTGATCCGCGCCGAGGGTTTGGCTTAAGTCAAAATCTAAAAAACGATTCCAAACAAAGGAAACAACGCATGAAACACACAAAAGAAGAATTGAAGAGTACGGCACTCTACCGCCATCCCGAACATTCGGTAGCATACCCGTATCTTGCACGCTTTGACTACCCTTGGGAAGCACTTGCCGGGATTTCGGATTTTATCTGTGAGCTCGGCAAGACGCTCTCGGCAGAGGAGTACGATATGCTGGGTGAGGATATATGGGTTGCAAAGACCGCAACGGTGGCTCCCACTGCGTTTATAGGCGGGCCATGCATCATTTGCGGCGGCGCTGAGATCAGGCATTGCGCCTTTATCCGCGGCTCTGCCATTGTGGGTGCCGATGCTGTGGTTGGAAACTCGGTTGAGCTGAAAAACTGCATTCTGTTTGACGGTGTGCAGGTTCCGCATTATAATTATGTGGGAGATTCGATTCTTGGCTACAAATCTCACATGGGTGCGGGGGCTGTGACCTCCAATGTCAAAAGCGACAAAAGCCTTGTTACAGTTGATCTTGAAGGAGAAAAGATTGCGACCGGGCGCAAAAAGTTCGGTGCGATGCTCGGTGACTTTGTCGAAGTGGGATGCAACAGTGTCCTCAACCCCGGCACGGTTATAGGAAGGCACAGCAACGTCTATCCGCTGTCCTCGGTGCGTGGATTTGTACCCGAGAACAGTATTTACAAATCGCGTGAAAGCATCGTTTTAAAGGTGCAAAAGTAACACGTAAACGCCTCAAATCATGGCAGCGAAAACAGAAACCTCCCGAAAATCAGGGAAAAGATAGCGCCAGACCGTTTCCTTGTGCGTGATATGGAAACGGTTAACGAGGAGAGAAGTCATCGAAAATTCGGCGGATACTTCTCCGGTGCCTGAGACACCGTTACAAACAGGTCAAATATGCGGGTGACCGCAAAACAATTCCTGCCGATCTCACTGTTAACGGCATACGATTGCCCTACCGAAAAAATGTGTTTTTCGGGTAGGCCTTTTCGCTGTGCTCAAAATTTTGAGAAAAGGAACGGGCAAAGTCGGTTTTTGGCGACGTTTTTTTGCTATACCTATTTTTGCCCGACAAGGTATTGATATTATGTGTGGAATTATCGGATATACGGGGAGCGCGAATGCCGTTCCCAAGATCACAAAAGGGTTGGAGGTTCTTGAATACCGCGGCTACGATTCGGTTGGAATTGCGGCACGGACATCGGATGGAGTTACAACGGTGAAGTGCCGTGGCCGCATTGGTTCTTTGGAAGAAAAATTGGAACGGAATCCCATTGAAAACTGTACCTGTGCGATTGGACACACTCGCTGGGCGACACATGGAGGTCCCTCGGATGTCAACGCGCATCCGCACCGTGCGGGGCGTGTGGTATTGGTGCACAATGGGATCATTGAAAATTACAAGGTGCTCAAGGAAGAAATGATGAAAAAAGAGGTAACATTCCTCTCCGAGACCGACACCGAGGTTGCAGCCGCTGTACTGAACGATTGCTATGCTGAGACGGGGGATCCCATGACGGCGATCCGTCAAGCAACAGCAAAAATGAAGGGCTCGTATGCTTTTGGCATTTTGTTTGACGAGTTTCCCGGGGAGGTTTGGGCTGTGCGCACGGGCAGTCCCTTGATCCTTGCGAAGGGGCAGGACGGCTATTATCTCGCATCGGATATGACGGCTTTGTTGCCATTTACTAAAGAGTATTACTGCTTGGAAGAAGGACAGCTTGCACATTTGACCCCCACTTCTGCTGTGCTGTACGGTTCCGATGAAAATCCCAAGGTGCCCGATTGGAGTATCACCGCCATGACTCCCGAATCGGCGCAAAAGGGTGGCTTTAAGCATTTTATGCTGAAAGAAATTTTTGAACAGCCCGAAGCGATCATGAAGTCTGTTTCACCTCGCATTGTGGACGGCTTGCCGAATTTCTCGGCGGACGGCATCACAGCGGACTTTTGGCGGCAGGTGAAAAATATTCAGATCGTGGCGTGCGGCTCGGCAATGCATGCGGGGCTTGTGGGAGGTAGGTTGCTTGAAGAAATTGCAGGCGTGCCTACGTCGTCCTATATCGCGTCGGAATTTCGCTATCACCCGCCGCTTGCGGTTGACGGTACGCTGGTGGTTGTCATTTCGCAATCGGGCGAGACGGCGGATACCTTGGCTGCGTTGCGTTACGCAAAAGAGTCGGGACTTCCCACGGTTTCGATCGTTAACGCGGTTGGAACTACCATTGCGCGTGAGGCGGACAGATGTGTTTATACCTATGCGGGACCCGAGATTGCTGTGGCGACCACAAAGGGCTACTGTACGCAGGTCTCTGTTTTGTATATGATGGCGGCGGCGATTGCACACGCAACGGGAAGAATCGATGACACGGAAGCGCGGGATTTGGCGCGGAGTATTGCAGAGGACGCTCCCAAGGCTGTACTTGACATGTTGGAGCGTTCCGAGGAACTGCGGCAGATGTCTGCGCGTTTGGCGGCACGTGAGCACATTTTTTATATCGGGCGTGGGCTTGACTATGCTATGTCGCAGGAGGGTGCTTTGAAGCTGAAAGAGATTTCCTATATCCATTGTGAGGCATATGCTGCGGGAGAGCTGAAGCACGGAACAATTTCACTGATTGAGGAAGGAACTCCTGTGATCGCCATTACGACCGAGGCGGCTCTTTACGACAAGACCGAAAGCAATGTGCGTGAAGTGCGGAGCCGCGGGGCATATGTGATCATGCTTTGTCGGGAAGATGCGCCAAATCCCGAAACCTCGGCGGATGAGGTGATCTATCTGCCTACAAAATCGACTGCGGCGAGCTTGTTTGCCGCGATGACTGCCGTGCAGATGCTGGCGTATGAGACTGCCGACCGATTGGATCTGGACGTTGACCGCCCAAGAAATCTTGCAAAATCGGTGACGGTGGAGTGAGATATACGGGATAATGCTTTTGGGGCTGTTGCAAAGCTTGTATTTGCAACAGCCCCATTTTTAGTGGATATGTGTTTATTATTCCTTGACCGTCGTTTCCGAAAGCGGAATTCCGTCGAAGTCGTATTCGTATTTTGGTTCGTAGCTCTCGTATTGCTTCAAAAATGCGTGGGATTCGGGGAACTCCTGCGTGATGAAATACCGGGAGTAATAGCTTTCTCCGTCGATCTCGCCATAGAGCGTCAGCACGAAATTGCCTTGGCGCTCTTCATAGGTATCGGCACCCTTCAGCGCACGGCTTTTTTGCTCGGTCGATGCCGCCGCGTATTCCCGTCGGAAGATCGTTACGAACTCTTGTTTTTGTTGATCGTTTAGGGGCGACAATCCATGATAAGAACTGACTGTGATGTCATCAACACTTTCCGCGGGAGGCATCGTATAAAGGGCCTCCTGCGTTTTTTCATGATATTGAAGGATCTCGCTGAGATCGTTAAACTCGGATTGGCTCAAAAGGATGTTACGGTCGATCGTCCGTCCGTTTTTCAAATGGATATTCAGATCAATGAAGTAGGTCTTATCCTTTGGATCGTACGGCGATTGACCGCGTGTTTTAAGCTGCGCGTTGAGCAGTCCCGTGGCAACCAGCTCGCGGAGCTCCTCGTCCTCAAAGCGGCAGGCTTCAAAACGCTTATATTCGTAGCTTTCATAATCAACGGGGGCAAAGTATAGGGGGGTTAAGACCGAGGACACCGATTCGATCTCGTCCGCATCGGTTTTCGGGTAGACGATGCCTGCGAAAATCGCAAAATAGCAGCCCGTAAAGAGGATGCACCCTGCCAGCACCACCGACAGCCACGGCGTTGCGCGGAGCAGACAGCGAAAGCTCTTGGTGGTGATCAGCTCGTAGAGGAAATAAACCACGAGAATGACGATGGCGAGCACCAGCACGATGACGAACTCGGGGTGCGGAAAATCAATGAGGATATAGGTGACAAGGCTCAAAGCAAAGGGGAGGGTAAACAGGCAACGCAGCCAATGCTGTGCCCGTGGGCCTTGTGCGGCGTTTCCCGCCATTTGGCTTGGGCGCTTGTGGTAGAGATAACCCGAAAGCGCCAAGAGGAGCGCTCCAAGTCCTGCCGAAAGCGCGGCAACTGTGGGGAGCATATCCGAAATACTGCTTTCATAACAGCATATTTGCGCGGGGAGCCACCAATTGAAGTCGAAAAATCCCCCAAAGAACTCATAGACGTCGATCAGGAATATCCGATCCGAGAGAATAAGCCCCAGCATAACGGCGATGGCTCTCGGCAGGAGCGAAAAGAGCGTGAAATTGAGCAGAACGGTGGTGAGGTTGCCGCAAAGTGTGATCGCCAGCATCATAAAGCCGCAAATGTAGACCGATGCGGCAAGCGAGATCAACACGAGCACAACAAGATCGGATACGGCAAAGACGGCGTAGGGACTGATTGCCCAGATAAGCCCTGCGGCGGTGGCAGAGATTACCGTAATGCCAACGATCCACGTCAGCGCCGCCGCAACAAAGCTTGTGTAAACGCAGGTGCGCGTGTAGGGGATCGAATGGAAAAAGTCGGACTCCCGTCTTTTAAACAGATAGGAAAAGAGCACCAGGAAGAAAATGGGCGTGGTTGCCGAAAAGACGAGGATTGGGATGCAGAGGATGTAGCTTTCATCCTGATCCAAGACGTGCGGCGCACGGTTGAGGTTGGGATCGTAGTCGGCCTCGAGGATCCAATGCACGGTAGGAACGAGCACCGACGCGATCAGCACCAGCACCAAAAGTCCGATGCCAAGCACGCGTAGGCGTTTTAGCCCTTCCACGTAAAGGCGTGTATTGAAAAAACGTGTATTTGCCTTCATTTGCGGTCACCTCCCGTTGCTTCTTCTTCAAATTTGTAGCCCAACGCCTCGGTCTCGTAGATAAAGACCTCCTCTAAATTCAGAGGCAAAAATTCGCACAAAATGGGATCGAGCGCGCGGAGCATCCGTTCGTTTTCCTCGCGGTCGCCGCGCAGGATCATGGTGGCAACGCTGCCAAGCTGATCGTAGGAGAGCAGGTCAAGCCCTTCAAATTTTTCCTTTGTAAAGGGCGTGTCAAAGGCGACTTGCGCCTTGTAGAGCGAGGTTTTGAGGCGCTCGACGTCGGATTCAAAAACGATGCCGCCCCGGTGGAGCAGGGCAAGCTGATCGCAGGTGTCCTCCAACTCGCGCAGAGAGTGTGAGGTGATGATCGCCGTGGTGCCGCGCTCGAGAATGTCGTTGTAGATCATCTTTTTCACCAGCCTGCGCATCACGGGGTCAAGCCCGTCAAAGGTCTCGTCAAACAAAAGGTATTCCGCCATGGTGGAAAGCCCCAGGATCGTTGCCGCCTGCCGCTTCATGCCCTTGGAAAAGGCGTTGAGCGAGGCGTGCTTGTCAAGCCCAAAGCTTTTGACAAGCTGTTCAAAGCGCTCCATCGAAAAGGACGGGTAGACCGAGCGGTAAAACTGTGCCATTTTGTGTAAATTTGATTGCGGCAGGAAATAGAGTTCGTCGGGAATATAGACCACACGGGCTTTGGCGGCGGGATTTTCCCAGATCTCTTCACCGTCGATCGTGATGCTGCCGCTCTTTTGGCGGTAGACACCCGAAATGAGGCGCATCAGCGTGGATTTGCCCGAGCCGTTGGCGCCCACCAACCCGTAGATGCATCCCGAGGGGATGCTGCACGAAAGGTGATCAAGCGCCACGAAGGGCTCCTTCATGCTTGCGGTTTGAAAATGCATGGTAACGTTTTCTGCGTGGATCATAGGTCGTCTCCTCCTTCTTTCGGTTTCTTGCAAGCGGCTTTTACCGCTTCTGTCAGTTCGGTTTCGTCAAGCCCCGCGGCATAGAGCTCGGCGGCAAGCGACTCAAGCTCAAAGATGCGGCTTCGGGCTCTTTCCTTCAATTTTTTCTTCGCATCGTGCGCCACGTAGCATCCGCTCCCGGGAGAGGGGCAGATGACACCGCGTCGGGTAAGCTCGGCGTAGCTTTTCTGAATGGTGTTTGGGTTGATGCCAAGGCTTTGCGACAGCTCGCGCAGGGAAGGACCCTGCGCACCGGGCGGATA
>JAFTXB010000098.1 GCA_017461825.1 Clostridia bacterium | reverse complement strand
GTAGTGGAGGAAAGCCCCAAAAAGAAGAAAAAGAGAGAAGCGGCGGAAAAAGCCGCGCGCGAGGCGGCAGGTGATACAGTAGAGGCAACCGCCATCGAAACGACTGCCACCGAAGCAACCGCTACCGATGCGGCAGAGAATGCATCTGCGCAAAAGTCGGCAGAAGAGGAAGAAAAGGTACCCGCGTGGGTGTTCACCGTGATGATGATTTTTGGCATGGTGATCGTTTTTGCGTTTGCGTTTGGGCTGTTTTTCTTTGTTCCAACCGCACTTTACGAGCTGCTTGCCGATCATGTTTCCTTCCTCAAGGGAGAGAACACCGCACTCAATTCGCTGTGGAAATCGGTGTTTGAGGGCGTTTTAAAGATCGTTTTGCTCGTCGGCTACATGGCAGCGATCGCGCTGATGAAGGATATTCGCCGCACCTTTATGTTCCACGGTGCCGAGCACAAGACCATTTTCTGCTACGAGGCAGGGCTTGAACTCACCGTTGAAAATATCCGCAAGCAACGCCGTTTTCACCCCAGATGCGGTACGTCGTTTTTGATTTTGATGCTGCTGGTCAGCATTTTCATTTCGTTTTTCATCGATCCCATTTCGGTTATGATTTCGGGTGAGGTTTTGCCCATTTATTTCCGTGTTCCCGTCAAGATCCTGCTTTTGCCGCTCATCGTCGGCATCGGCTACGAGCTGATCAAGTTTGCGGGACGTCACGACAATCTCCTCACGCGCATCATTTCGGCACCCGGTGTTTGGCTTCAGCACATCACCGTTTTTGAGCCGACCGACGACATGATCGAGTGCGCCATTCTGGCAATGGAGCGTGTGATCCCCAAGGATCAGAGCGACAAGTGGTGATATTTTTACAAAGGACAGAATACTATGGATCTTGATATGATAAAACAACAGGCACGCGAAGCTGTGCTTGAATTGATTGAAACGGCAGGGCTCCGCGCGGGGCAGGTGCTCGTGGTTGGGTGCTCGTCCTCCGAGATCGTGGGCGAAACCATCGGTCACGGTTCGAGCTTTGAGGCGGCGGAGGCTGTTTTTGAGGCGATCATGCCGCTCCTCAGCGCGCGAGGGATCTATCTTGCCGCGCAATGCTGTGAGCACCTCAACCGCGCCCTCATCATCGAGCGCAAATGCGCCGAGGCTTACGGATGGGATGAGGTCTCTGTTGTACCCCAACCAAAGGCGGGCGGCTCGTTTGCCACCGCCGCTTGGAATCGGTTTGCCGATCCCGTAGCCGTTGAGCATATCCGCGCGCATGCGGGCATGGATATCGGGGGCACGCTCATCGGCATGCATTTGCGTGAGGTTGCCGTCCCCGTGCGTCTCAAAGTCGCGCGTATCGGCAATGCCTGCCTGCTTGCCGCGCGTACCCGCCCGAAATATATCGGCGGAAGTCGGGCACACTATGAATAATCCGATTTGTATAGATTGCACGAAATTTGATTTTTCCGCGTGATAAATATGAAAAAATCTTGCTTTTCTATTGACAATTCACCGTGCTTTGTGTTATAATATATCGAATTGTTTAAAAACTTAACAGTTTTCACCTTCGAAAGCCGTAAGACAATAGAGAAGAATTAGGAAAGGGGACCTTACCGCCAATGGAAATTGCCATCATTGCGCACGACCTGAAAAAAGAATTGATGACACAGTTCTGCATCGCTTACTGTGGGATACTCAGCAAACACAATCTTTGTGCAACCAGTATCACAGCAAAATATATATCCGAGGCAACCGGACTTGAGATCGAACGGTTGCTGTCCGGTGTGCAGGGCGGAAAGCAGCAGGTCGCATCGCGCATTGCCTGCAATGAGATCGACGTGTTGCTGTATTTCAAGGATACCCGTAAGGATGCGAGAGCCGACGATGTTGAAACCGAGCTTTTGCGCCTGTGCGATCTTTACAATGTTCCGGTTGCAACCAACATTGCCACCGCTGAGGTGATCGTAACCGCGCTTGACCGCGGCGATCTTGATTGGCGCGAGATCGTCAATCCGCGTTCGGCGTACAATTTAAAATTGAAATCGGGCAACCGTAAGAATTGATCTTCGACCGACCGAGGTCAGACACAAGAGACACGTTCTTTTCGAACCGCGCAACAGAGAAGGGATCCAACCCGCAAGGGCTTGGCTGAAAGATCCACGGCGGCAGGGCGGATAGAATACCACTTTTGTGAAAAAAAGAAATAAAAATGAGTGAAACGTCCGGGTGGAACCGTGCGGAACAAATGATCCACACCCCGAACAGGCAAGTGCTGTCTGTTGGGTTGTGTTTTTTTATAATCAATAAAACGTTTCTTTTAAAAAGGAGAATAATGATATGAAAGTAAAGATTCAAGACAAAGAGTTGGAGCTGAATGCTCCCGTAACTGTTTACGATGCCGCGAGAGAGGCAGAGCTGATCACCCGTGCGGTGATCGGTGCCGAGATCGGCGGCAAGACCGTTGCGCTGACGCAGGAGCTTTGCGACGGCGACGAGGTAAAGCTGCTTACCTTTGCCGACGCGGCAGGAAAGCACCTGTTCCGCCACACCGCGTCGCATATCCTCGCGCAGGCGGTCAAGCGCTTGTACCCTGCGGCAAAGCTGACCATCGGCCCCGCGGTGGAAAACGGATTTTACTATGACATCGATTCGGAAGTATCCTTCACAGCCGAGGCACTCAAAGCCATCGAAGGTGAGATGAAGAAGATCGTCAAGGAAAACCTCAAAATTGAGCGGTTCGAGCTCCCCCGCGCCGAGGCAATTGCGCTGATGCAGGAGAAAGACGAGCCTTATAAGGTGCAGTTGATCGAAGAGCTGCCCGAGGACGCCGTGATCAGCTTTTACAAGCAGGGCGAATTCACCGACCTTTGCGCAGGGCCCCACCTCTTCAGCACGGGTGCCGTCAAGGCAGTCAAGCTCACGCAGTGCACGGGTGCTTACTGGAAGGGCGACCAAAAGAACAAGATGCTGCAACGCATTTACGGCATTGCGTATCCTTCAAAGGACGAGCTGAACGAGTACGTCAAGCAGCAGGAAGAAGCCCTCAAGCGCGACCACGACAAGCTGGGGCGCGAGCTGGAGCTCTTCACCACGGTGGATGTTATCGGTCAGGGCTTGCCCGTTATGCTCCCCAAGGGCGCGCGCATGATCCAAACGCTCCAAAGATGGGTTGAGGACGAGGAGCAAAAGCGCGGCTACCTGCTCACCAAAACGCCGCTGATGGCAAAGAGAGAGCTGTACAAAATTTCGGGACACTGGGATCATTACCTCGACGGCATGTTCGTTTTGGGCGACCCCCACGACGAAACCAAGGAGTGCTTTGCGCTCCGCCCCATGACCTGCCCCTTCCAGTATCAGGTATTCCTCAACAAAAAG
>JAFTXB010000004.1 GCA_017461825.1 Clostridia bacterium | reverse complement strand
TGGGGAGAGCGCGACCCGTCGGCTCCCTACGTTCGGTTTGTAGAGAATTTAGGACTTCCAAACAGTCAAATCGAGATCATTCCAAACGCCGACCACTGCTTTACAGGCATGACCGAGCACTTTCTTGATTTGTCAAAGCTGTTGTTTTTATAAAAATCTCCCCCCGCTGTCAAAAAAATCGGACAGCGGGGGGATTTCGTTTTAAAGTGTTTATTTCGCGGCAGTCAGCGTGTTTTTGAGCAGCATGGTGATAGTCATGGGGCCGACACCGCCGGGGACGGGGGTGATCGCTGAAGCGATCGGCTCGACCTCGGAGAAATTGACATCTCCCGTCAGTTTGCCATCCGCGCGGCGGTTCATGCCAACGTCAATGACAACAGCACCGGGCTTTACCATGTCAGCTCCTACAAAGTCGGCGCGCCCGATGGCAACGACCAGAATGTCGGCTTCGCGGCAGACTGCGGCGAGATCCTTTGTCTTGCTGTGACAGACCGTCACGGTGCCGTTTGCGTGGAGCAGGAGCATTGCCATGGGCTTTCCCACAATGTTGGAGCGTCCGATGACAACGCAGTTTTTGCCTGCGGGATCGATCCCGCTGCGCTCGAGCAACGCCATCACCCCCGCAGGGGTGCAGGGCAGAAATTTGTAATTGCCGATCATGATATTGCCCACGTTATAGGGGTGGAACGCGTCAACGTCCTTGTTGGGATCAATGCGGAGCAGCACTTCGGTCTCGTCCAAATGCTTTGGAAGGGGTAGCTGTACGAGAATTCCGTGGATCTTGTCATCGGCGTTGAGACGGTCTACCAGCGCATTCAGTTCCTCTTGCGTGGTTTCGGTGGGCAGGGCGTGCACCTCGGAGTAAAAACCGACTTCTTCACACGCACGCGCTTTGTTGCGCACGTAGACCTGCGACGCGGGGTTCTCACCCACGATCACAACCGCAAGCCCCGGCGCGTAGCCGTGAGACTTGATAAACACATTTGTTTCTTCTTTGATCTCAGATCGGATCTGTGCCGAGATCAGCTTTCCGTCAATCAGCTTTGCCATTGGTTTCATCCTCCGTGTCTGCGGTTTGGGGTTCGGTGTCAGAGCATTCGGTCAACGTTGCTTCTTCATCTGCGCTCTCAACGGTAGCGGTCTCTCCGTTAAAAGGTTCCGCTGCATCTTCAAGTGCTTCTTCCGCGCCGCTCTCGCCCTCTGCCAAGGCAGGGGCAGGCGCGTTCTTTTTGAGGATCGAGAGGACGATTGTCAGGGTAAGCCCCACAACAAAGAAGAACAGCCCGAGGCACTGCGAGATGCGGAGCGTGGTTCCGGGGATATAGAGACTGTCGGTGCGCAAGCCCTCAATAAACATCCGTCCAAAGCCGTACCATGTAAAGTAGAGCAGGGCGATCTGCCCGTCAAATTTCTTGTGCTTGTAAAAGAGATTGATCAATACAAAGCCCAAGAGGTTCCAAAGGCTTTCGTAGAGGAAGGTGGGGTGATAATAGGTTTTGGAAAAACCGTTGTAAAGCCCCATGCGAAGCGTGTGAAACAGTGTTCCCTCGCCGCTTGCCAGCGTGTGCTCGGTGTTAAAGAAATAAAATTTCGTGGTCTCTCCAATGGCGTAGCCGTATGCCTCACCGTTGAAGAAATTGCCCCAACGCCCAAGCGACTGCGCGATCATCACACCGGGGGCGATCATGTCAAACACCTTTTGCCAGCGGATCTTTTTGAGGTAGCAAACGGTCAGAATTCCGATACAGCCTCCAATGATGCCGCCGTAAATGGCAAGTCCGCCCTCCCAGATGGCGATCACATCCAAAAAATTTTTGTATTGGTGCGTGTCAAGCGTGGTGAGAACGTAGTAAAGCCGTGCGCCGACAATTCCGAGGATAACGGTCAAAAGCCCGATGTCGATGACATCGTCGAGCACGACTCCCTCGTTTTTCTTGCCGCGCAGATAGGCGTAGAGAAACGCTAACACGATGCCGCAGGTAATGATGATGCCATACCAGCGGACTTCGATCTTTCCAACCGAAAACGCGACCTTGCCAAGGGCGTACCAGTCAATGCCGAGTCCGGGAAAAGAAAATACGGTTTGTTCTTTCATAATCGGATCCTTTTCTTTTTCGATTTTTATTTGAGCGGTCGAATGACCGACAGCGCGAAGCGTTCATCAGCAAACAGCTCCGACAAAAGTGTCTCTGTTTCATTGAGTGTGATGCTTTGAATAACATCCGGGCAGGAGAACATTTGCGTGCCTTCAAGCACGAAGGAAAGCAGGCGCGAGGCGATCTCCTCGGTCGAGTCATAGGCGCGTAGCTCGTCGGCGTACATGGCGCGGCGGCAGCGTTCAAAGTCCTCACGGTCAAGCCCCTCGGTGCGCACCCTTGCAAGGTAGTCCTTGAGCAGTGCCAACACGCGTTCGGGTTCATCGGATTCCCCCGAGATGCAGGTAAAGGCAAAGGTCTCGGTCGAGGAATAGCCGTAAGAAAAGCTTGGGGTAACGATCCCTTGCTCAAACAGCCCGCTGTAAAATTCCCCTGCGCGCGAGAAGAGGATCTCGCACAGCAGATTGACGCAAAGATCGCGCCGCAAACGGGCATCGGGGTCGGAGATCAGAACGGGATCCTTGATCCCGATGCTGAACAGCGGCTTTGAGACCTGCATGGCTTGCTCTACATAAGTTTTGGCTACCTCTTCGGGCTCGTTTACATTTCCTCTTCGGATCGGTTCGTCCAAAGCCTCCGTGGGCAGATGCGCATCGGCAATTTTTAACACCGTCTCGGGGTCAACGTCCCCGCAAACGATCAGTGCCATATTGGAGGGGCGGTAAAAGCTTGCGTGACAGCGATAGAGCAGCTCGGGCGTGATCTTGCGGATCGATTCGGCAGAGCCGCAGATATTTTCGCGCACGGGGTTTTCGCGGTACATGGCGCAGAGCAGGTTCTGAAAACAGCGCTCCCACGGGCGGTCATCGTATTCGCGGATCTCCTCGGTGATGATACCTTGCTCCTTTTTCACCGAAGCGTCGGTAAAATGCGGATGCAAAACAAAACGCAACAGCTCAGACAGCGCCGCTTCAAAGTTTTCGGTACAGCTGAAGAGATACGCTGTTTTATTGTAGCTCGTATAGGCGTTTGCATCGGCTCCAAGAGCGGCAAACTGCTCAAAGGCATCGCTCCCATCCTCGTTTTCAAAGAGCTTGTGCTCCAGAAAATGCGCAACACCGGCAGGCACACGCTCGGGAGTACCCTTCTCACTGACGCAAAAGCAGTTGTCGGTGGATCCGTAGCGCACCGCAAAATAGGCAAATGCCGTGGTCAGCTTTTTGGGAAAGATATAGATCGGAAGTCCCGACGGATGGGTGGTAAAAAAGTAATGCTCGCGCAACAGCGCCGAGGATGCTTCATTCATCGAATTCAACGCCTTCTCCATCGTCAAAGTCCTCCTCTCCCGCAAGCGTTCCGTTCAAAAAGTAGACCGTGTCAAGGCTGAGCGCCCTTGCCGCCTCTGTCACGTCGGACCGTGTTACCGCATCAAATGCCGCACGGCACTCCTCCGCGGTGGTACAAACGCCCATCAGCGTGCGCCCAAAATAGAAATTTTCCAGTGCCACGGGGCTGTCCTGTAGCTGACGGTATGCGTTTATCAGCGATTTTTTCGCCGCGTCCAGCTCCCAATCGCTGAATTCACCGTGCCTCACGGCATCGACCTGCGAAAGGATCTCGGACTCGGCAAGCACGCGGTTTTTGGGATCCAACCCGCAATGGACGGTGAGGATCCCCTTGTAGGCATTGTAGTGCGAGGAGCAGAAATAGCAAAGCGACAGCCGTTCGCGGACGTTGACAAAGAGCTTGGAGACGGGGGAGAGCCCCAACAGCTCGTTCATCACGGAAAGGGCGTAAAAGCCGTCACCGTCAAGCCGCGTACCCGTGCGATAGGCAAGCAGGAGCTGTCCTTGCGAAACGGGGAGCTCCTCCTCGTATCGGTGCGTTACTTTCGCGCTTTTTACAAAGTCTTTATCAAACAACAGGGCAGGGCGCTCTGCCGTGTGATCGGCAAGCCGCTCCCGCAACGCATTGCAGAGCTCCGTAGCGTCGGCTTGTCCAACGTAAAAGCAATCAAAGGAAATGCCGTCAAGCAAGGAGTGCCAGTGCGCGGTCAGCTCCTCGGTACTCACGGCCAAAATCTCCTCCTCGGTTCCGTAGATCGGCACCCCCGAGGGCTCGTTTGCCATCATCCATTCGCGGCATCGGTCGGAGGCGTAGACGCGGGGATTGTTTTTCTGCGCGCGGATCGCGTCGATCTGCAACTGTTTTTCGCTTTCCACGTATTTTGGGAGCAAAAGTCCGTTTTCATCCAGACACGGATGAAAGAGGATCTCCTCAATCAATTCCAAAATCCCGTCGGTCAGATCTTCGCCCATGGGGAGGTAGGAGCCGTCCAGAAGATCCGCCGAAAAGCCGATGATCTGGCAGTCGCCGCGATAGAAATTGCGGATCGAGAGCACTGTACCGTAGAGGTAATCCAAGCGGCGGTTGATCTCGGCAAGCGAGGGATATTTTTCGGTGCCGCGGCGCAGGACCGAAAGCAGGAGCGAGGTCAGCGGCGTTTTTTTGCGATCGATGGGAAGCACGGCGGAAACCGAGAGCATTCCCGCCTTAAAGCGGTCGGTGGAGAGCACGCGCAGGGCAATTCCGTCCGACACACGGTAAACGGTTGGTGTTGTCATAAATCAGGATAAAACGATGCTTTTTGCGTAGGACAAAAAGGTCGGTTCCTTTTCTTCAAATTTTTTGTCAGAGGTGCTGAACTGGATCAGCCAGAACGCGTCATCACTTTTGTGCGCGGTTGCGAGATAGGAGTAGGTCTTCAGCCCCGATTTTGCGGTATAGGTAAAGCAGACGATGCCGTCGCGCTCTTCTGCTGTGGATTCGGAGAGATCGTTTGCTTTGATTACGGCGTTGGCATAGTCAAGGGGCGTGGAATCGGCGTTGATCCCAATTTCGGCAAGCGCGGAAAAATCTTCCTTTTGGATCATGACAGCCTCGCTGCGAGAGCCGTAAACGGCAACACAGCCCTCCTGTTCCAGCTCTTCAAATTGGCTCGTTAAGGTAATGCTTACCCCGTCCTTGGAGAAGGTCTCGGGTTCTGCACTGCACCCGCACAGCAGGGCAAGGCAAAGTATCGGTAAAAGAAAGATCTTGAAAAGAGACTTCATAGTGCGATCCTTTCGTAATTTGTTACCCTATATTATATCACGGCACACGGGGGAAGTCAATGCCTTGATGAATATTTCATGGGCATATTCACGCATATTTCATGGGCTTTGCTTGACAAATGATGGTCGGCAAGGTATAATAAGGACGGCGTAAAAGCCCTTGGGGATACTGTAACGGCGGCATACGATTCGTATGTCGGTTTGGCGGTTGCTTTCTTCGATATTCGGAGGGAGCATATCTTTCTCCCTCCGTGTGGAGGGAGGTGATGCTCATGTTTACCTTACACGATTGCTTTGTTGCTATTCTTTTAGCATCGGCTCTCTTTTTGGAATACATCGCGCAACACAAAAAAAGATAACCGCCCACGTCTACCAAACAAAGCGGTTATCTTGATCGTTAGAAGGTAGCAACCGTCAAAGGTGTCCCCTCGTATTTTTATTATAAACCAAAACAGACCGTTTGTCAATAGTTTTTTGCTTTTTATATGGAAAGTCTTTTTTCATCGTCCTTCCATGCTTGACTTTTTTGCAAATCTGTGGTAAAATAATGCAGTCAGAGAAATGTGGCAGATGCCGCTTGTCGGTGGGGATCGGACCAAGGCGGTGCGATTCGGCTGCCGACGATGAAAAAACGAAAGATGAGGGCTTTGAGAATGAAGATCAATGGAGCTGTTTTTGACATGGACGGAACGCTTGTCGATTCCCTGACCTTTTGGGCGTCCCTGTGGAAGGACATTGGCATAAAATATCTGCAGGATCCGTCCTTTACCGTGCCAAAGGATGTGGATCGCAAGATCCGAACGATGGTTTTGAAGGATGCGATGGTATACGTAAAGGACTTTTGTAAGCTCGACGTCAGCGCCGAGGAGCTGGAGGAATTCACGAAGGAGAGACTTGAGAATTATTACCGCACCGTTGTGACCGTAAAGGGAAACGCCGAGGCGTTTTTGAAGCATTTGAAGGCGAAGGGAATTCCCATGGTGCTTGCCACGGCAACCGAGCAGAAATACGTGGACGTGGTGATGGAGCGCCTGGGCCTGGCAGACTATTTTGACGTGATGCTTTCCTGTGTTGATCTTGGCGTGGGCAAGGACCGCCCCGATATTTATCTGGAGTCGGCAAGGCGGCTCGGGCTTGAGGCAGGCGAGATCTGCGTGTTTGAGGACTCCTACGTTGCCCTTGAAACGGCAAAGGCGGCAGGCTTTCAGACGGTGGGAATTTTCGACGAAAACAACTTCAGGCAGGATCGCCTAAAGGCAGCTTCGGACGTCTACATTGCAGAGGGGGCAGACATCAGCGACCTGATCCCCATGATTTGAAAATCTTTTTTTCGTCAACCTTTTGATATTTTTTGATAGTTTTTCAAAATACTTGACATCTTGCGGCAAAAATGCTATAATATTCTGTATCAAGATGTAAAAACAGGAGTGAACAGACATGAACAATTCCGAAAAGACAATGGACAAAATCGTTGCGCTTTGTAAAACGCGCGGCTTTATATTCCCCGGCTCCGAGATCTACGGCGGACTTGCCAACTCTTGGGACTACGGACCCCTTGGCGTGGAGTTCAAGAACAACGTCAAGCGCGCGTGGTGGAAGAAGTTCGTGCAGGAGAGCCGCTATAACGTCGGTCTTGACAGCGCGATCATCATGAACCCCGAGGCTTGGGTTGCGTCGGGACACGTCGGCGGATTCTCCGACCCTCTGATGGACTGCAAGGGCTGTAAGATGCGCCACCGCGCAGACAAGCTCATCGAGGACTACGCCTTCCAGAACGGGCTTGACGATAACCCCGCAGGCTGGAGCTTTGAGCAAATGGCGGAGTATATCAAGGAAAAGGGAATCGTTTGCCCCCAGTGCGGCGGCAAGGATTTTACCGACATCAAGAAATTCAACCTGATGTTTAAGACCTTCATCGGTGTCACCGAGGATAGCACCAACACCGTCTATCTCCGCCCCGAGACCGCACAGGGTATTTTTGTAAACTTTAACAACGCACAGCGCACTACCCGCAAAAAGCTGCCCTTTGGCGTGGCTCAGATCGGTAAATCCTTCCGTAACGAGATCACCCCCGGCAACTTCGTATTCCGCACCCGTGAGTTCGAGCAGATGGAGCTCGAGTTCTTCTGCAAGCCCGGCACCGACCTTGAGTGGTTTGCTTACTGGAAGGACTACTGCCACAAGTTCCTGCTCAACCTCGGTATGAAGAGCGAGAACCTGCGTCTGCGCGACCACGATCCCGAGGAGCTTTGCTTCTACTCCAAGGCAACCACCGACTTTGAGTTCCTCTTCCCGTTCGGCTGGGGCGAGCTTTGGGGCATTGCCGACCGTACCGACTACGACCTCGGTCAGCATCAGAACCACAGCGGCAAGGATATGACCTATTTCGATCAGGAGACGAATGAACACTACATTCCCTACGTCGTCGAGCCCTCGCTGGGCGCCGACCGCGTTGCCCTTGCCTTCCTGGTTGACGCATACGATGAGGAAGTGATCGACGAAGCCAAGAACGACGTGCGCACCGTGCTTCACCTGCACCCCGCTTTGGCACCCTTCAAGGCGGCCGTCCTGCCTCTCTCCAAAAAGCTTTCCGATAAGGCAGGCGAGATCTACGACGAGCTGTCGAAGTACTTCATGGTCGACTACGACGAGACCGGCTCGATCGGTAAGAGATACCGCCGTGAGGACGAGATCGGAACCCCTCTTTGCATCACCGTTGACTTTGAAACGGTTGGCGACGATACCAAGGAGGCAGACAACTGCGTCACCGTCCGCGACCGTGACACCATGGAGCAGGTTCGCATCCCGATCTCCGAGCTGAAATCTTATATCGAAAAGAAGATCGAGTTCTGATCAAGCCGCACTGCGTGTGCGGAGCCGACACGATCATCCGAAACAGCCTATCTCCCCCGCGGAGGTAGGCTTTTTTTGCAAAAAGATGCGAATTTCTTGAAGATAGATATTGTTTTTAAAGCGAAAATATGATATACTTAACGCATATACCAAAAGAGAGCGATTTCGAAAAAGGAGGGAAACTGCGGTGGAGTTTATTCCAACCGATGCAAGCGCGCGCAGCTTTGCCGATCGGCTGCTTTGTCTCGCGCTTGACGTGGGAGAGGGCGTGCTCAAAAACGGCGGCGAGGTGCACCGCGTGGAGGATACGGTCGAGCGCATTTGCCACGCCTACGGTGCCGCGCACATTGAAGTTTTTGCCATCACGACGCTGATTCTGGCATCGGTGCGCATGGAGGACGGAAGTTATTCCTCCCAGATTCGACGCGTGCCGAGATCCGCCAATGATTTTTCGCGTTTAGAAGATTATAACCGTGTTTCGCGCGAGGTTTGTTTCGATACGCCGTCGCTTGATGCGTTTGATGAGAAGATCAAAGCGGTCAAAAAGCAAAAAAGCTATCCGTGGTGGTTGACTGTTCCCGGCGGAGGCTTGACAGCGGGGATGTTTGCGATCTTGTTCGGCGGATCTCTCCGCGACTGCCTTGCGGGCTTTCTCATCGGCGTTTTGCTTTCATGGCTTTCAACCTCACATTTTCGCAATATCAACGCACTGGCAAAGACCGTGATCATGTCATTGCTTGCGGGCGTTCTTTCCTATGCTCTGGTGCTTGTGGGCTTGGGGCAAAATTTGGATATGATCATGATCGGCACCATTATGCTGTTAATTCCCGGGCTTGCATTCGGCAACGCCATGCGTGATCTTTTGTGTGGGGATATTCTCGCAGGAATTCTTAAAACGGTGCAGTCCTGTCTTACCGCTATTCTCATTGCCTGCGGCTTTCTGATATCCATTCTCCTCATGCAGGAAACAAGCGTGGCACAGGGGCTTTCGGCAATCTCGCACGCATTTGCCGTTCAACTCATTGCCGCGGTGCTCGGAACCGTTGGATTTGCTTTGATGTTTTGTATGCGATTGAAGTATCTCCCCGCAGCGGCGGTGGGAGGCGGCTTGACCTACGGCGTGTATCTGCTGTGCGGAGTTCTTGGCGCAACGGTGTTTGTTTCGGCTTTTCTGGCGGCTGTTTTCGCGGCTCTGTTTTCTGAGCTTTGCGCGCGCGGCTTGCATGCGCCAACCGTGCTGTTTGTGTCTTTGTTTACCATTTCCATTGTACCCGGCGGAGGGCTGTATTACACCATGAGCGCATTGCTTTCGGGCAACCGCGAAACGTTATCTTCCAATTTCACATCCACGCTGCTCATCAGCGCGGGGCTCGCGGCAGGAACGATGCTCGTTACCATTGCCGTCGGTGCGTTCAAGAGCCGAAAAAAGATTCGGACGTAGAACTTGCCACGCCCGAACATTCTGTTGCTATTTTCTTGATTTGCGGAAATCCGCAGGGGTCAGCCCGGTCATTTGCTTGACCAAACGGGAAAAGAATTTCACATCGTGATATCCCACCGCTTCGGCAATATCCGATAGTGTGCGGTGTGAGGAGGTCAAAAGGCGGCACCCTTGCATAACACGGTAGTTTTGCAGATAGTGTACAAAGGATACGCCCATGTCCTGCTTGAATTTTTTGCTGATGTAGGGGAGACTGTAGTTGAGCCGTGCGGCAAGCGATTGCAGGGTCAACGGCTCCATATAGTGCTCCGCTACGTATGCCGTAAGAAAGGCGCTGATATCCTGCCCCACAGCGGCAGCGGAGGCATCGTCCAGCTTTCGCATGGTAAACAATAGGATTTCAATGAGATAGCACCGCACGATCTCGGTATATCCCGCGTCGTGCCGCTTTTCTTCCTCCTGTATCAGGCGTAGCAGCTTGAGGATGCGCCCGTCTTCGTCATGAAAGACCATATGTGCCGGGTTTTGCACCAATGCCTGCATGTTGAAGTGTAAAAGATAATGCTCCAAAAGTGTACGCAGGCTTTTTGTTCCCTTGAGGATCGGGTCGAGCAGCTCAGGCAAAAACAGACAGTCGAGGTTATCGTAGCTTTGTTTGTCGGGGGCGCGGTAGGAGTGGCGGCTGCCGTAGTCCACGATCAGATAGTCCCCGGGGTACAGTGTCGTGGTTTGCCCGTCCAGCGTGTGTTCCGCCGAACCGTCGAGAATGTAAGTCAGCTCGAGAAAGGCGTGGTCGTGCATGGCAACCTTTTTTTGACCGATATTTGGCTTGATCAAAAATTTTTCACGCTCCAGTTTTGGAAGGACAGCCTCCCACGGCAACTGTTTTTTTGCGCCAACCATAAAAATATCCCCCTTTTTGGTAAAAATGTGGGTTGATTTATTATACCACATCAGATATACTATACGCAAGAGGAATTTTTCCTTTTTTTTGAAAAAAATGAGCAGAGGAGAAAAAAGATGAGAATAAAGGCAAAATGGATCACCTCTCCCCGTGATGCGGGTGCAGCTGCGGTCACATTCAAAAAAAGCTTCCGTCCGCAAAAGCCGGTCAGCCGCGCGGTGCTGTATGCCTCCGCTATGGGTGTGTATGTTCCTTATATCAACGGGCAAAAGGTTGGTCGCGGCGTATTGGCTCCCGGTTGGACGAGTTACCGCCACCGTGTGCAATACCAGACCTACGATGTCACCGACGCAGTACAGGGCAAGATCGAGCTTTCCTTTGGAGTAGGTCAGGGCTGGGCGGTCGGTTACATCGGATATGCCGATACCAATCATTTTTTTGCAGACCGTACCGCGCTTTGGGGGTATCTTGACGTGACCTATGCCGACGGCACGACCGAGCGGATGATAACCGACGAGAGCTGGGATGTCTACACCTCTGCGATCATATCCTCCGAGATCTATCACGGTGAAACTATCGATCTTACCGCGCCGATCACATTGATCGGCAAGGCGGTCGAACGCTTGGTGGAGACCTCTCTCATCCCACAGGAGGGCGAATGGATCACCGAACAGGAGCGGCTGGCTCCCGTGGAGATCATCCACACGCCCGCAGGCGAGACGGTGATCGATTTCGGACAGAACATGACAGGCTACGTTGAGGTGCGCGTCAAGGGTGAGCGCGGTGGACGTATCGTGCTGCATCATGCTGAAGTGCTTGATCATGAGGGCAATTTCTATACCGAAAATTACCGTGCCGCCCGTAATGAGAATGTTTTTGTGCTCAGCGGCGGCGAGGACGTGTTCAAGCCTCTCTATTCTTTTCAGGGCTTCCGCTATGTCAAGCTGGTTGAATATCCCTTTGATACCGTCGATCCCAACTGTTTCCGCGCGGTCGCCGTACATTCCGAAATGAAGCGTACGGGGCATTTCGTTTGCGGAAACGAAAAGATCAATCAGCTCTATCACAATATCATATGGGGGCAAAAGAGCAATTATCTCGACGTTCCCACCGACTGTCCGCAAAGAGATGAACGTCTCGGATGGACGGGCGACACGCAGGTCTTTTGCCGTACCGCCGCCATCAATTACGATGTGGAAAAATTCTTTATCAAGTGGCTGGGGGACGTTGCGCTTGAGCAGACGCGTGAGGGCGCTGTTTACGGTATCGTTCCGCATTGCCTCGGCAAGGGCAACCGTACCCGCATTTCCGCTGCTTGGGGAGATGTTGCATGTATCGCGCCTTGGCAGATGTATCTTGCCTACGGAAATCGGGAGGAATTGCGCAAAAACCTGCCCATGATGAAAAAATGGGTGGACTATCTTCACAGCGCGGGGCCCGAAGAGTTTTTGTGGATGGACGGTGTGCATTACGGTGACTGGCTTGCCATGGACGGCAATCCCGAAGAGGTCCGAGGCGCAACTTCAAATGACTTGATCGCATCGGCATTCTTTGCGTATTCCACCGAGCTTCTCGTCAAGGCTGGCGAGGTTTTAGGCGAGGATATGACCTATTACCGCAAGCTTTATGACAAAGTGGTTGAGGCGTTCCGCATCTATTTTATGAAGGATGGAATGCCCCTGGAGTACTATCCCTTGACAGGGAACGAGCAAAACGCAAAGGCGGATCCCTTCCGCCAAGGCATGACGCAAACGGCAATCGTTTTGATCCTTCATTTCGGACTGTGCAAAGAGGACGAGCGCGCGGCGCTTGCCGAAAAGCTGGCTGAAATGATCCGCGCCAACGGCAACCGCATGACAACGGGCTTTGTCGGTACGCCGTATCTGCTCCACGCCCTCTCCGACAACGGCTACACCGATCTGGCGTATACACTTTTGCTTCAAGAAAAGAATCCCTCGTGGCTTTATTCGGTCACGCACGGCGCTACTACCATGTGGGAGCACTGGAACAGCCTCAAGGAGGACGGCACCTTCTGGTCCAAGTCGATGAACTCCTTCAATCATTACGCATACGGTGCTGTATTTGATTGGATCTTTGGCGTGGCTGTGGGTATCGCCCCCGTTGCCGAAGCTCCCGCTTACAAAACGGTGCGTATTGCGCCGCACCCGAACAAAGTGCTGGGCTTTGCCGATGCGTCGATCGATTCGAGGCAGGGCAAGATCCGTGTGCATTGGTACTACAAGGGTGACACGGTTTATTATGAAATTGAGATCCCCGATGGCGTGACAGCCAATCTGACGCTTCCGTCGGGATACAGCGAAACGCTTGCGGGCGGCAGCTATTGCTTTGCCGAGTACGGCTTGGAGCTGTAAAAAAAATGTTTTTTGCCGAAGGAGGTGGAAGAATGGGAAAATTTGACGGAGTTCTTCTTATGACCGATCTGGACGGAACACTGTTTTACAAGGGCGATGTCTCACGTGAAAACTGCGAGGCGATCCGCTATTTTCAGTCTGAGGGAGGGCTGTTTTCGGTTGCTTCGGGGCGTGCCCCCGATTGGTTGCCGAGGTGGCGCGAAAGGTTTGTTCCCAATACATGGTCTGCCACCTACAACGGTGCCATCCTTTGTGATGCCGAAGGTAAAAATTTTATATTTGAGCATGTCTCCGCTTCCGACATCGTTTCGGTCGGCATGGATGTTTTGCGCGCCTGCCCCGATGCCGAGCAGATCTATTTTTGCGGTGACGGCACGGAATCCTACATTGTCAAGCAAGGGGAGACACCCGATCCCGCACGGATCCCGAATAAGATCTATAAATGTCTGCTTCGTGTGCCGTCGGCATGCAGCGATGCGTACACCGAAACGGTCAGGCAGATGCTGGAGCCGCGCTATCTCGTGATGCGAAGCTGGATCAACGGCATCGAATTTCAAGAGCGTGGAACGGGAAAGGGAGATGCTTTGCTCCGCTTAAAGTCACTTTTGGGTGACCGTGCCACGGTAGCCGTAGGAGTCGGGAATTATGAAAACGACCTTGATCTGATCCGTGCGGCAGATATTGGGTATGCGGTGGGAGACGCGATCCAGGCTGTAAAAGCGGTTGCCGACCGTATAACGGTGGATTGCGCCGATCACGCCATCGCGCAGATCATTGCCGAACTCGAGCAAGAGCGTACTTTGTATTGTTGAGGAGTAACAGAACATGAGAAATCTGATTGAAGATGAAAGCCGTAATCAATTTACGGTCTACGCGCACAGAGGTGCCAGCGAATACTGTCCCGAAAATACGATGCTGTCCTTCTACACGGGTGTGTTTATGGGTGCGCAGGGAATTGAAACCGATGTTCACCGCACAAAAGACGGCGTGCTTGTGCTTTTTCACGACGACACCGTTGAACGCATGATGCACCGCCCGGGCTCGGTGGAGGATTATACTTTGGAGGAGCTTTCGGTCTTTGTAATGGAAAAATGCGGCAGACGCGACTATATTGTAACGCTGGATGCCTTTCTTTCGGCGTTTGGACGCATGGATCTGACACTTGCCATTGAGCTGAAGGATCATGATATCGAGCAGGATGTGGCTGATATGATCCGTCGGTTTGGCTTGGAGAAAAAGGTTGTAGTGACCTCGTTCCGTTTGGATTATCTGAAGAATATGCATGTCATCGCACCCGAATTAGAGCTTGGCTATCTGGCAAAATCCAATGCGATCAACGATGACCTGCTTTCGGATATGAAGGCAAACGGAATTGTCGAGCTTTGCCCGTATTCCCGCGACGTTCTTCCCGAAAATACTCGGTACTGGCACAGCCGAGGCTTCCGCATCCGCGCATGGGGTGTGTCAAACGAGGAGGATATGCGCCGCGTTTATGACAACGGTGCCGACGGTACGACCGTCAATTTCCCCGATAAGCTGCTTGCCTACATCGAACAGAAAAAAGCATAAAATGAAACGGATACTCTTTACCCGAAAAAGGTGCGGAGTATCCGTTTCTTATGATAATACAGTGATTAGTTGTCTTGAGATGGGGTACAAAAATCGCGTTTTTTACATTCGGGGCATTTCAGAGGTATACCTTTATGGAGATAGATCGATATCCATTTGTAAAAAATTTGACTTTTTTTGACATGAAACCGATGTCCGCAAAGCGGACATACAAAGGTTTTTTCGGCGATCTCTTCAAATTCGTGAATCTGTGGGATTCGCGTGGTCAAAAAAATACCGACTGATACAATCGTTATCACAATAAAAACGATCCAAAACATGCTGTATAACTCCTTTCATAAGGGAAGATTGTTTTTTGCCTATCGTTGTACCTGAGTGCGCGTTTTTTTCTTTTTTCCTGCTTTGCGTCGCCGTCCGATTTTTGCCAACGCAACGCGGATCTGCCGTTCCAGCTCCTCGCGGCGTTCTTCATCGGTTTCGGGGGCTGTCATCTCGGCAAACAGCATGGAGATCTCCAGCTCCTTGTGCAGGATGATACGTGCTTGGGTTGGGATCTGCCAACGGTCGAGACGGTATCGGAACAGTCTGACCGAATCGGGAACGACCAGCTTTTTGAGTGAATCGCATCCTGCGTACGCCGCATATCCAATGGATAAGCGTTTGTTTGGCAGTATCGCCGTTTCCAACGCTGTGCAACCCCAAAATGCGTGACTTCCCAACCGATTCAAGGTAGAGGGCAGGCTCATTTCGGTCAAAGCCTCACACTCGGCAAAGGCATATTCTCCAATGCTTTGCAGTTTTATCGGAAGGCGGATGCTTTGCATTTGCAGACAGCGCATAAATGATTTATCTCCGATTCTGGCAACGCTGTCCGGCAGATAAATGTGCTCGAGCGAGAGACAGCACAAAAATCTTTCTTCCTCAATGGCGGGAATTTCCGCCAAAAGAGAGATCTCTTTGAGTGAAGTGCAAAATGCGAATGCACGCTTGCCGATCTCCTTGACACCCTCCGGAACGGTGATTTCCGTCAGAGCGGAGCAACCGAGAAAAGCGGACGAGGAAATGCGAGAGAGCGCGTGCGGGAGATTGATTGCTCCGAGCTTTTTGCATGAGCAAAATGCATCGATACCGATATAGGTAACGGCATTTCCTATTTCAACGGTTTCAAGCTCCTCGCAACAGGAAAACAGATAGTCGGCAAGAAAACGCACGCCCGAGGGGATGTGAAATTCCTTGAGCTTTCGACATTCACTGAAAGCACCCGTGCCGAGATAGGTCACGCCATCGGGTAATTTGATCTCCTCAAGCGCGGTGCATTTTCCAAACGCGTAACGTCCGATCCGTACCACCGCCTCGGGAATTTCAATGCTTTTGATTGACCGACAGCCCCAAAAGGTGCCGCGGTGAATTGCCGTCAGTGTTTCGGCAAGTGTGATCGATTCCAGTGCCTCACAGTCACAAAACGCAAATGCGCCAAGATCTTCAAGTCCGGTTGTCAAAACCACATGCGTTAAAGATCGGCACTCGCGAAATGCGCTTTGTCCGATGAACGTAACAGCGCGCGGCAGAATAAAGCCTGTCAGCGCAGTACAGCCGCGGAACGCGTCGGCTCCGATGATACGAAGTGATGCGGGCAGAGTAATGCTTTTGAGTTGCGTACAGCCCTTGAAAGCACCCGGTTGAATGACAGAAACATGCTTCCCGAGTGTGACATGGGTCAGTTTATGGTTGCCGGCAAACGCGCCTTCGGTGATCGTTTGCACCGTGTCGGGGACCGTAACCTCGCTTGCTTTCCCGAAATAACGGATGAATTCACCGTTGCGTATCTCGCTGTTTCGGGCAAGGTCGCGGTCTGCCTCGGTCGCTTGCTTTTTTTGCTCCTTTTCGTTTGCCATTTAAGGGTTCCTTTCTTCTTGGTATCTCATATTCCTTCTTTCCCCTGCCGCAGGTAAGCGGCAGGGGAAATTGGGAACATGCAATCAGATCAGTTTTCGGGGGTGTCGTTGGGGGTGACCGTTTCGGAATTTACGGGAGGAACAGCGGACGCGCCGGCAATTTTTCCGCCGACAACGCCTGCGAGCAAAGCGCCGAGGTCAAGTCCCGTGGATTCTTTCATGCCTTCCATGATCTGGCTGGCACTGTTCATCACGTCCTTGACGACCTTGGTAGCATTGCCGTCGCCGTACATTACGATCTTATCGGTCTGGGAGAGGGGAGAAGCGGCATTTTTAACCACCTCGGGCAGAGCGGTGAGGTACATTTCGAGCACAGATGCTTCGCCCATTTTTTTCTGTGCTTCGGCTTTCTTTTCAATTGCTTCTGCCTCGGCAAGACCCTTGGCGCGGATACCTGCCGCCTCTTGCTCCATCATGTAGCGGAGCGCTTCTGCCTCTGCCTTCTTTGCTTCGGCTGCCTGAACGGCGCGGTACTTTTCGGCTTCGGCTTCTCTCTGCTGTTTGATCAGCTCTGCCTCTGCCTGCTTTTCCATCTGATATTTCAGCGCGTCTGCCTGCTTGCGGATCTCTGCGTCCAGCTGACGTTCCTTGAGCGCGATTTCTTTTTCCGCGAGTTCTGCTTCCTTTTCCTTGCGGGCAATGTCTGCGTTTGCGCGGGTGATCTCAATGGTCTTACGCTGATTTTCCTGTTGGATCGAATAAGCGGCATCTGCCTCAGCACGCTTGGTTTCCGAGCGCACCTTCATGTCCGCTTGCTGAACGGCAAGCTCAGCGTCCTGCTCAGCGATCTTCTTTTCGGCTTCTACGCGAACGGCGTTTGCCTCCTGCTGTGCGTTGGCTGTTGCGATCGAAATGTCTCTTTGCGCGTTCGCCTTTGCGATCTGCGCGTTTTTACGGATCTGCTCAACGTTGTCGATACCCATGTTTTCAATGGTTCCCGCGGCATCCTTAAAGTTCTGAATATTGAAGTTTACAACCTCGATACCCAGCTTTTCCATGTCGGGAACAACGTTTTCGGTGATCTTCTTTGCAACGCCCTGACGGTCCTGAACCATTTCTTTCAGTCCAACCGAGCCCACGATCTCACGCATATTACCCTCAAGCACCTGTGTTACAAGGGTGACAAGCTCGGGTTGGCGGAGATTGAGCAGAGCCTCGGACGCACGTTGCAGCAGCTCGGGATCCGACGAGATCTTGATGTTTGCCACACCGTCGACCGTGACGTTGATGAATTCGTTGGTGGGGACGGCTTCGCTGGTCTTGACGTCGACCTGCATCACGCGCAGAGAGAGCTTATCGACGCGCTCAAAGAACAGCACACGCCAGCCTGCCCTACCGATCAGGATCCTTTTTTTGCCAAGACCCGAAATGATGTAGGCGGTGTCGGGCGGAGCCTTGAGGTATCCGCCAACCAAAAAGATCACCAGTAGAGCGCCGATGACGCCGAGAGCGATGTACAATGCTTCCATGTTGAAAAATCCTCCTGAAAATAATGTTTTGTTTGGATATTGGTACCATATCACGGCTATATTATATCACACAGTCAAGTGATTGTCAATAGGTTTCACGAAAATAATTTCAAAAAATTTTTAAAAGCGGTCAAGTGAACGCATAATGGGGTCTTAGACCTCGATTCCCATTTGCCGCATCAATTTTTTGTTGAATTCTTCTGCCGTATTGTAGCCCATCTTTTTCTGACGGTTGTTCATTGCCGCGATCTCAAGGATAATGGCAAGATTTCGACCGGGACGTACGGGAACCGTAATGGCGGGGATCTCGATGCCAAGGATATTGACGGTTTCTTCGTCCATTCCCATACGGTCATACATTTTGCCTTCCACCCAGTTTTCCAGTTGGATAACGAGGTCGATTCGCTCGGTCTCCTTTACCGCGCCCATACCGAAGATACGGCGGACATCAACAATGCCGATTCCGCGAAGCTCTACGTAGTGGCGTATGATCTCGGGAGCCGAGCCGATCAGCGTACGGTCGGAAACACGCTTGATCTCCACGGCATCGTCGGCAATGAGGCGGTGTCCTCGCTTGACGAGCTCGATCGCGGTCTCACTTTTACCGATGCCGCTGTCTCCAAGCAGGAGCATACCCTCGCCGTAGACCTCAACCAAGCCGCCGTGGCGGGTGATACGGGGGGCAAGCTGGGTATTTAGTGAGCTGATCAGCGCTGCCATAATGGGGCTGGTTTTGATAGATGTGCGCAGGACGGGTACCTGCTGTTTTTTTGCGCGTTCAACAACCACATCGTCAACCGGGAGATTGGTGGTATAGAGGATGGCAACCGGTTTTGCGTCAACAAATTTTTGCAGCATGACGCGTTTGGTGCTCGCCTCAAGCGATTGCAGATAGTGTGTTTCCGCCTTTCCGATCAGCTGGATGCGGTCGGTTTCAAAAATTTCGTAAAAGCCCGCCAATGCAAGCCCCGGGCGATTGACCTCCGGGGTCGTGATCTGAATGTCGTCATAGCACTCGGGCTTTACAATGACCTCAAAGTGAAATTCTTCGACAATTTTTGAAAGCGGGATCTTGTATTGTTCTTTCATGCTCGCTCCTTTCCTGTTCGGCATCGGAATGCCGTTTTTTTACTTAACTAATATTTTACCATAAAAAATACATAAAAGAAATACCTTTTTGAAAATTTCATCGTGTTTTTTTGCAGTATTCATAAAAAAGACACAAGTATACTGTATAATGAAAGGAACCATACGACAGAGAGGATCTGAAATGATGAAAAAAACGCTACGGATCGCGGCACTGATGCTGGCGATCGTCATGTCGGTGGCGGTCTTTGCAGGCTGCCGTTCCAAGCAGGAAAAGCAGGAGCAACAAGTGGTTGGCACCTGTGCGGGCTTTGACGTGCTCTATGAGGAGCTCCGCTACGTGACTCTTACCTACAAGGCAATGTTTGAATCAACCTACGGAAAGGGTATTTGGGATGATCCCGAAACCGCCGAAACATACCGCAAGGAGCTTGAGGAAACCGTGATGGCAATGCTGTGTAACAACTACGCGGTGCTTGCCGCCTGTGCATATTATATGCCGGATATTTCATTGGATAACAAAACCATTGAGGAGGCTGTCGATCTTGAGATCGAGGCGGCGCGTGAGGAATACGGCGGCAAGGACGGATTTGCCAAGGCAATGCAAGAGATGTACATGACAGAGCATTTCCTGCGTTTTTGTATTGGAGTGGCAGAACTGGAAAATGAACTGATGTATGTTCTCACCGATGATCTGGGAATTATTGAGGACGATACAGCTGCGTTTGAGGCGTGGCTTGACGAAGGTAATTTTGTGTATGTTCAACACATTTTTATCCGAAACGATCCCGGGGATGATCCCGAACAAAACCGTGAGCTTGCCGAGGAAGTGCGCCGTATGCTGATACAGGGAACCGATATCGGCGAGATCATCAACGGATCGATCAACGAGGATGCCTCCAATACCGCGCCCTACTTTATGGTACGGGACGTCTATACCGAAGAGCTGGAAAGCGCGGCTCTTTCGCTTCACGAGGACGGAGCGGTCAGCCGAGTGGCGGACAGCGGCGAGGGATATTATGTTTTTCAGCGCCTGCCGTATGACAAAAGCATTTTGAAGGGACAGATCCCCACGCTTCTCAATTCATGGCAGTGGGCGAAGGTTGAGGATATTGTAAACGAATATAAGAAGGATCTCAAGGTTGAGCTCAACGAATACGGCTTGAGTATTGACCTGTTGGCGATCGAATAAATAACAGAACTATTTTGGAAAGGAGTGCGCCATGGCTGTCATTGGCAAACGCTTTCGAAAGCATCATACGCGTGCCAAGCTTCACCCTGCTGCCATTGTGGCGATCTGCCTTGCCGCGGCGGTTCTATTAACGGTGCTTACGGGCAATCTTCTGCGCCTTTGGCTCGACGATGAGACCTACGCCCGATTGACGCGCGGAGAAGAGGAAAGTGCTGAGTTGCCTGTGGGCGCGGACGCGAAGGTTCGAAAGATCAATGCATATCCTTTTGTGCTGGGAGACAACGTAGAGAGCGCGGGCGGGGTTCCTGCCGTTTCGGTAAACCTCAATAGTCCTCTGGACGGCTCAATGGCGTATGTTTCGGATACGACCGCTTATTACGGGCTTGCGGGCAACGAAAAGGTGCGTTTGCACGAGAGCTTTGCCGAGCTTTCGGTGTATACACCGTATATCAGCGGCGTTTTCTATCCGCAGGTCTTTTCTGATCCCTTGCCCGATCTGATCTATGCCAAGGGCGCGCAGGAGGCTGCGCTGTTGCGTGAATTTTCGCGCGCGGGAGGAAGCGAGATCGTTTTGTGCGGACTTCCGATCAACGAGAGCGATATATCGGCGGTTTGTGAATATGTTTCGCTGGTCAGCCATGCGGTTGGGGATACTCCTGTAGGCGTTGCGGTGAGCGTGCTCGATCCCGCACTTGACGAAAAGTGGGAGTGCCTTGCGCGCCTCGAACAGGTTTGTGATTTTTTTGTGTTGGATCTGCGCGGTGCCGAGCTTGATCCGGAGGATATTGATGACGCGGGGATCTCATCCACAGCCGAGGCGTTGATGAAAGACTGCTCGTATTATTTTACAGCTTACTCCATGCGCCCAATGCTTTCGAGGTCGCAGGTTGGGTTGCTTTCCACTCTGGAGGCTCGGGTCTATCCCAACTATCAAGTGTTGGCTGATTGAAAAAACGGCGGTAATCCGCTTTTTGCGGAAAACCGTCGTTTTTTGATGCTGCTTTTTTCAAATATCAGATTTTATTTGACAAATCGGGCATTATGGTGTATAATAAGAAAAAGTACGGTCTTATTCCTCGCTGAAAACGACTGTGATGTCGGGATGCAGCTGGAGGATCGATGCGGGAATGGCAGGCGTAATAGGACCGAAAAACGCTTTTTCAAGAATTTCCTTCTTTGCCTTGCCGTTTGCGATCAAAAGGATCTTTTTTGCCTGCATGATCGAGACCATTCCCATGGTAATTGCCTGGCGCGGCACCTCGTCCTCGCTTGCAAAGAAACGGGAATTTGCCTTGATGGTGGATTCATGCAGATCAACGACATGGGTGTTTTTGACAAAGACATCGGAGGGCTCGTTAAAGCCGATGTGTCCGTCAAGACCGATGCCGAGCAACTGCAAGTCAATGCCGCCGAAACGTTCAATGCGCGCGTCATATTCGGTGCATTCACGGTCAAGGTCGGTGGCGCATCCGTTGGGAACAAAGGTGTTTTCGCGGCGGATGTTGATATGATCAAAGAAATTGTCCTGCATAAAATAGCGGTAGCTTTGGTCATTGTCCTCGGTAAGGCCTACGTATTCGTCAAGGTTGATCGAAACGACTTCGGAAAAATCGATGTCTCCCTTGTTGTACCAATCGATGAGCTGACGGTAGATACCAATGGGGGAGGATCCTGTTGCCAGACCCAAAACGCTGTTGGGCTTCATGATGACCTGCGCCGAGATGATGTTTGCCGCCTGTCGGCTGAGCTTTTCATAGGAATCAACTGTAATGAATTTCATAGTGTTTCTGTCCTTTACATATTTTTTTTGATTTTTGTTTCTATCTTCCTCATCCGCCGTGTTTTTGAGGCTCCCGGGAGAGATACCCATGACACGGTGGAAGACGGTACTGAAATAGTTTTGATCGGTGTATCCGAGTGCCGCGGCGGTTTCGCCCACGCGCATTCCGTTTCGGAGCAGGATAATGGCGTGCCGCATCTTCATCTCCGTGAAATAACCGATAACGCCCATGCCTGCGTAACGCGTAAAGATCTTTTTGAGATTGGATAGGCTCATGTTGCTCATGCGCGCAACATCCTGCGCGGTGAGGGGTTCGCGCAAATGCTCGCGCAAAAGGGTAACGATCTCGGCATACCGAAGCGCCGAGGATGCGTCGGACGGCTGCACGTCTGTGCCGCCTCTGCCCATCACGCGCAACAGCCAGATCTCCAGCTTGATTCGCTGCTCATTGAGAATGGCACGATCCTCATTTTGCAGACCCAGCCGAACCTGCTCACAGATCTCAAGCAACTGCCGCCCCTCTCCCGCCTGCGGACGCATGACACGTCCGTTTGAAGTCGGCATGGAGCCGGCATAAAAGGAAAGGTTGAGCACATGCGGCTCGGTGTCGCATTCCGACCAGATTCTGTGAAATTCATCGGGGGTATGCAAAAGCATTTCGCCCGCATTGAGTGTATATACCTCGTCTCCCGCTGTTATGCCAACGCTGCCGTTTACAACGTACACCAGCTCGTAAAATGGGTGCATTTCCCCGGAGAACTCGTAGTGACGCCTGAAAAGGCGGTTAAAGGATGTATGGAAGGCGAGAATATCGGGACAGCGCGCAAGCACGGCATCCTTTACGCCTCTGTTATTCTGTTGACCCAAATAAATATCCGTTTTCAAAGGTTTTTTATCCAATCTTCTATTTCTATTTGGTTTTGGCTACTGTATAATATATCATATCACACTTTATCGTTTTTTGCAATAGTTTTTTTATTTTTTCTTAATTATATTTTTATTTGACTTTGAGAAAGGAATAAATCATGAAAAAAGATCTCAACAGCATTCTCAAGCAATACGGTATGGATACCGAGGGAACGCCCTTTGGCAACGGTCATATCAACGACACGTATATTTTGCCGGGTGAGCCCCGCAAGATTTTGCAACGAATCAATACATCGGTATTTCGTGATCCCAATGCGGTAATGGAAAATGTTTGTGCGGTAACGGCGTATCTTTCCGATATCATTCGAAAAGAGGGCGGCGATCCTATGCGCGAAACGTTGACCGTGGTACCCACCTTGGACGGCAGACCCTACTGTATGACACCCGAGGGCGATGTTTATCGGATGTATCTTTTTATTGAAAACGCCGTTTCGCTTGACCGCGCGGACGATCCCGAAACCTTTGCAATGTCGGCGCGTGCGTTTGGAAAGTTTCAAAAGCAGCTTGCCGATTTTCCCGCGCATACCCTGCATGAGGTCATTCCCAATTTCCACAACACCGCCGACCGTTTGCGCCAGTTCCGCGAGGCGCTGGAAAAGGATGCCGTGGGACGTGCCGCAAGCGTTAAGCCCGAGATCGACTTTGTGCTTTCGCATGCCGATTGCGTGAGCCGTGTGGTGGATGGCATTGCCGACGGTTCTATTCCGCTTCGCGTGACACACAACGATACCAAGCTCAACAACGTTATGCTCGACGAAGTTACCCACGAGCCGGTCTGCGTGATCGATCTGGATACGGTTATGCCGGGATCCTTGCTTTATGACGTTGGTGACGCGCTTCGCTTTGGCGCTTCAACAGGGGACGAGGATGAAACCGACCTATCCAAGATCGAATTTGACCTGACCTATTTTGAGGCGTTTATCAAGGCATTTCTCGAGGCGGTAGGGGATAGCATCACCGCGCGTGAGCGTGAGCTTTTGCCTTTTTCGGCTCTGCTCTTGACGCTGGAGTGCGGGATTCGTTTCCTCACCGATTATCTCAATGGCGATACCTATTTCCGCATTCACCGCGAGCATCACAATCTCGACCGTTGCCGCACGCAGTTCAAGCTGGTAGCCGATATTGAGAAAAAGCTTGAGGAAATGGACGCGATCGTAGCCAAATACTGATTCTAAAGCTATAAAAACCGCGGGCACTCCGTTGCAGTGCACCGCGGTTTTGTGTGTATTACAGAGAAGCGTCCTGTTTTTTTCGCAGCTTCAGCCAATTGAAAAAGCCGTAGAGGTCGTTGCACAAAAACATTACAAAGCAGGCTACCATGGAAAGGTAAGAGAGATCGTTTGCGGCGGCGATGATCCAAAGCACAATCAAAACAATGTCGTTTGCCGCGTATGCAAGCGCGTACCACGGACTGCGCAAAAAGAGCAGATATGCCGCAAGAAAGCTGGTTGTAACCGACAGTGTGCTGACCCCGAGCTCTGCGCTTCCGAGCGCGCGGAGAATAAAGAAAAAGACGGCGGTTACTGCGGCGGCAAGAATGGGCGTGATCACAATGTCTCGCTTTTTCAGGCGTACCATACGCACCTCGGAGCGGTTGGTTGCATATGGGTGGCGGAGCCATGAAACCACCGAAAACGCCGCAATGGGTGCGCTCATGCAAAGATAAGTGATCATTTCGCCGTAGTAGTGCAGATCCCATGAAACAATGGCATACAAAATGCTGAATACAACGGTGAGAGCCTGCCCCGTAACGTCTCCTTTTGCAACAAATATCAAGGCTGTAACGCCAATCAGCGAAGCAACAAGGGACAAAATACCGTTTTTCCCTCCAAGAAAAAAGGATACGGTCACAACGCATAGGGACAACAGCCACAAGCACCGTTCAAAAACGGAGAGATGGCGAAACGGATTGTAAAGCTTCATAATTCTTCCTTTCAAACAAAAAACACCCGCGGCACATCTTCAAAGACCTAACGATGTGCGGACGAGTGCTACCCGGTGGCAGTTTTTTATAAACGCATACAGTATATCATAAATCAAATGATTTTGCAATACTTTTCTCAAAAAAACATAAAAAATCGCATGCGTGGGGATAATAGCGAAAAAACGACACGGAGGTTTTTTATGAAGATCGCGTTTTTTGACGCCAAGGCATATGACATGCCTTCCTTTAACCGTTTTGGGGGCGAGGCGGGGATCGCTTTTAAATATTTTGAAACCAAGCTTTTGGAGGATACCGCCTCATTGGCAAGGGGCTATGACGGCGTTTGCGTTTTTGTAAACGATACGGTAAATGCCGCAGTGCTTGACCGATTGGCATCCTGCGGGGTGGGATTGATCGCTTTGCGTTGCGCGGGGTTTAACAATGTGGATCTTCGCCACGCCCGCCAAAAAGGGATACGCGTTGTGCGGGTTCCTGCGTATTCGCCCTATGCGGTTGCCGAACATGCAATGGCAATGCTTTTGACCTCGATCCGACGCACGCACAAGGCGTATATCCGAACCAAGGATTTTAATTTCAGCCTGAGCGGATTGATGGGATTTGATCTATATGGAAAAACGGTTGGAGTGGTTGGTACGGGGCGCATCGGAAGGGTGTTTATCGACATCTGCCGCGGTTTTGGCATGCGCGTGCTTGCCTACGACAAATACCCGGCAGAGGGGTGCGGCATTGAATACGTTCCGCTGTCGCGCTTGTTTGCCGAGAGTGATATCATTTCACTGCACTGCCCGCTTACCGAGGAGACCTATCATATAGTGGATCATGCGAGTATTGGGCAGATGAAAAAGGGGGTGATCCTCATCAACACCTCGCGCGGTGCTCTGATCGACGCGG
>JAFTXB010000097.1 GCA_017461825.1 Clostridia bacterium | reverse complement strand
TATAGGTCTTGGGCGGATCGGAATTGACGATTCCCGTCCACGCGATCGTCAGCACGTTTTCGCGGTCCCCGTCCTTGCAGGTTACAAGCGCGGGCGGAACGGGTGCGAGCAGAGTGTCGCCGCGCCATTTCGTTTTTGCCATATTCTTGCCCCCTCTCAAAGCATACTTCTTGATTCTCTTCATTATAGCATATGAGCTCCGTTTTGTCAAGAGCGAAAATGTGATGGATTGATCACTCAAACAGTTTAGCGGTTGAATTTCCTTTTTGTTTTTCCGATTTTCAGACCGCGAGAAAAAAATGAAAAAGCTATTGACAAACCTCAAGAAATGAGGTATAATAATAACGTAGGAGCACCGGCAACGGTTGACTTCCAAACTTGATTAAAGATAACCGTTTCGTTTGGTAGACAGGCGGTTATCTTTTTTTGTTATTATGGATACTGATGACAAGACTGATAATTGCAACAATAACGGTGCAAAACTGGAAAAAGGCTTCCCAAGTCATGTACATTGGCATCACCTCCCTCTGCACGAGAAAGGCAAACAAGAAAAGATTACACTTCCTCGGGATCTGAGGAAGTCAACCGCACACCGTCGGGTGTGCCTTTTCAAAAGCTTGCTTTTGAAATATGACACCGTATGGCACTCCTACGGGTGCTTAAAGCACCACGCATATTCTATCACAAACCGATTACTATGTCAAGTGGCTATTTTTTTGTCACGCAAAAGGCGCAAATCGGTGCAAAAGTTTACAGATTATTGAAGATATTTAAGTTGAGATGTGATAAAATAAAATGATAATGCAAAAAACTCAAAAAGGAGACCGTTTTATGAAACAGCTTCTTCGACTTACAGCCCTTCTGCTTTGTGCGGTCGTACTGTTATCGGCGGTATCGTGCGTACGCGACCGCGACGAAAGCATTCCCGAGGGCATGAAGCTTGCAACCGCCGCAGGCTCGGACTATCGCCTATATATCCCCACCGCGTGGAATACCAACACCTCCTACGGCGTGTCGGGGGGATACTATAACCTTGACGTTTTGTCCACGGTCAGCGTTGCAAAATACGAGATCACGGAGGAGATGCAGGAGAAGATCGACCGAGGCGAGCCCGACAATTTTGAGGGCGGCAGGCTCGATTGGTTCTGGGTCAACTACTGCCTGACCGCAATTGAGGAGATGTCGCTGTCGGGAAGCGTTGCCGAATTTACCACCGCGCCCGATCTGATCCATCAGCTCAACGCGCGCAGATTTACCACGAGCAGCATCGTCAGCGGCACAACGCTCTGTTTTATGCAGATCGTGACCGAGCGTGAGGGGGCATTCTACGTCTTCTCCTACACGGCGGACAAGGAGATCTATGAGGCGTTGCTCGCAGAGGTTGAAAAAATGCTCGACAATTTCGTGTTTGCCGAGCCCTACTATCCAGATAGCTATATCAAGGATCTCTCCAAGGACACAAGCGCACCCGAGGGCATGAAGCTTGCCTCCAACGATGACGTAGCATATCGCTTTTACGTTCCCACCGAGTGGACGGTCAACCGCGACGAAAGCGTTTTTGCGGCGTATTTGGAAAGCGACCGCTCGAGCGTGAGCGTCGTTCCCTACAGCCCCGAAGCCAACAGCATGAGCGTTGCCGAGTATTTTACCATGACAGAAGAAGCGCTCAAAAAGCTTGCGGGAGATGGGTACGAGGCATTGGGCGAGCCCGAAAAGACCGAGCTTGGCGGCAGACAGGCAACCGTTTATTACTACACCCTCACCGTGGGGCAGACGCAGTACAAATATATGCAGGTGATCGCCGCCTATAAGAGCATGCTCTACAGCATGACCTACACAGCACTCCCCGAAAACTTTGACGCGCATCTTTCGGACGTGGAAGAAATGATCGACGCGTTTGAATTCCGTTAACCAAAAGGACTCGGCATATGGAGCTTATCTATTTTGACAACAGCGCGACAACACCTCTGTGCGACGCCGCAAAGCAAGCGATGCGCGAGGCGATGGAATGCTACGGAAATCCCTCCTCTCTGCACGGGATCGGGCAGGAGGCGCACCTGCTTTTGGAGCGCGCAAGACGGCAGGTCGCCGTGTCACTTGGCATCAAAGGGACTCCTGCGTCAGGGCAATTGACCTTTACCTCCTGCGGCAGTGAATCCGACAACCTTGCCATTCTCGGCTGTGCCTACGCAAAGCCGCGTCGGCGCGGGGGCAGGGTGATCACCACCGACTCCGAGCACGCGGGGGTGGAAAACGCCATGCAAGCGCTGGAGCGCGACGGCTTTGAGGTCGTTCGCATTGCCACGCGCGGTGGCGAGCTTGACTGGGAGCAGTATCAAAACGCGCTTTCCGATCGCACCTTTCTCGTTTCATTCATGACGGTCAACAACGAAACGGGAGCGCTTTACGATCTTTCGCGCGCTTTTGCAATGGCAAAGGCGAAGGATCCTACCATCGTCACCCACACCGACGCGGTGCAGGGCTATCTCAAATGCAGGCTTGCGCCCGCAGCACTCCGTGCCGATCTTGTAACCG
>JAFTXB010000096.1 GCA_017461825.1 Clostridia bacterium | reverse complement strand
GCAGGCGGCGCGGAATGGAGCAAAACCGAGGAACGCCGCAAAGCGGCGTGACGAAGGGATCTATAAACGGTTACCGCAAACCTTTTCCCTATTTAGAGTAACATCCTGCGAAAATGAAAAGGGAAGTAACAATCATAGGGAAAAACAAAGCAATGAGCAAGATCCCTTCGTCGCTTCGCTCCTTGGTTTGCTCCGTTCCGCAAGCGTCACTACGCAAACTTCGACTCACTTCGTTCGCTCAGGATGACACGTTGGAATGTCGCTTTGCTCAGGATGGCACATTGGAGTGTTTGCGGATCGCTTGCGATCCTTCTCAGCGATGACACGTATGGATGAAAAAAGCAAAAAAGGAAACACAATGGGACTGACAATCGCGTCCCCGTGTTTCCTTTTTGAAGTAAAGAGCCAATAAAACAGAAAAAACTATTGACAAACCTTTCTTTTTGGTGTATAATAGAAATACAAAAAAAGGCAGACTGCCATATTGACGTATGACAGTCCTGCACAGAAGTGTAGCAGCACCCCTATACAACCGGATTACCGGCACCCGGAAGATATTATACCACATCTTTTTGGATTTTGCAAGAGGTTTTCCGCAGATAGGCTTTTTTCTCATGCATTTTTTGCACCGTGCCGAAACACTTCGCGTTTCATGGCGCGGATTTTTTTATTTTCCGCCATGAAACCATCGGTTTGAAGTTCTCTGTAACGGAACAGAAAGCCGCGGGGATCATACGGTGTTGACGCGCTTTATGGTCTCAGGGTATAGCAGTACCCACACAACCAAACCACCGCTGACGGATGAAAGGCAGCAGGCGCAGTGTTTGGAAGGTATGTTTTGTGTAACATATTACCGCGTGTGGGAACAAGCAAAAGTAGTCGCAAGGTACTTTTGCATGAACCTGCATGCGGTGTTTGTTTCGGAGGGCTTATATGGGTCTCGCAATCCGTATTGTTTGGCTGCCGCTCCGTGTGGACCAAGACGCACGGAGTTCCGGCAAGCTAAAGCCCTCGCAGTCAACTATATACATACAACGGGGGTGCCTGCTGAATGTAAGGCAACCCCGTTGTATTATTTCTGCAATTTTTGTTTTCTGATATCGGTGCCATAGAAGGGAACAAGGGTGAACTCGCCCATCAGTCGGCTGGTGATGCGGTCGCTGTAGGTTTTGCGAAGCTCTGCCGAGGTCAGATTGGTGCTGATCAATGTAGGCTTTCCAAGATTGAGACGCGTATTCAGAACGTGATAGAGGCAGGAGAGCGTAAACTGATTGACCACTTCTGTGCCGAGATCGTCAATAATGAGCAGATCACATTCGGTATATCGCGCCGTGTTGTCACCGTCACTTTGTGCCACGCCGTTTCCAAATCGACGGAACTCAAAATCAGATATCATCCCAACTGCGCTGTTGTAGTAAACGTCATATCCGCGCTCAATGACCCGACGAGCCACCGCCGTGGAGAGGTGCGTTTTGCCCAAGCCCGTGCCGCCGAGAAAAAGCAGGCTTTCGGGTTGCGGCGCGTCGGGCTTTATCGCAAAAGCCTCGGCGTAATGCTTGACGTTTTCAAAATTACTTCTCATAAGCGCAAGCTCTTTGAGATCGTTTCGATAGTAGTCGAGCGAAAAGTTTTCAAACGATTGCTTATTCATCAACCCCGAAAGCCCCGAGGACGCCATTCCCGCTTCGGTGAGCCTTTTGCGCATGCAGGAACACATATGGATCCCCACATACCCCGTATCATGACATTTGTCACATTCATACCGTGGTTCCGTGTAATCGGCGGGGTAACCGTTTTTGCGCAACAGATCGGCACGCTCACGGCAGACACGCTCGTTTTCCGTTCGTAGCTTTGCAATTTCGGCGGCGGTATCTCCGCTGTGAAGCGCCGCTTGCATGATGCGAAGCCCAAACGCCGAAAGACGGTCGTCTAATGCTTTCAGCTGTGGAATCGCGCTGTAAAGCTCGGCACGGCGTGCTTCTGCTTCTTCCCGAGCCCGAAAGGTTTTTGTTTCATATTCGGTGCGTATCCGTTTATAATTTTCCTTGTTATAACCCATTGTGTGGTCGTTCTCCTTTCAGAGCGTGTCGGTTGCTTAGTTGTTTCCGTCGGAATTCGCAAAGCTGCGCCGCATAGCCGCTTCAAAAAAGTCATCGGTGTCAAAGCTGTTCCCAAGAACGGTGCCCACGGGCTTGCCGTCTTTTTTATTGGCTTTTTTCTCTTTTTGCTCGGCCTCGGCGCGCTCGATCTCTTCAAGCGTGTGCAGTCCGTTGGCATGCCAACGCTCAATGATCGAGTTTGCATAGGGCATGGAGGGCTCGTTGGTGGCGTTTACCGTCATTTCATAGGCTTTTGTTACAACGTCAATGCCGTAGCCAAATTCGACCCATGCGCGCAAAAAGTTTTTCTCTTTTGTGATAAACTCTCGATTGCCAATTCCAAAAAGTTGGCGTACTTTTTTTTCAAAATGCTTTATTGTTTCTAAAAATTTAATTTCTTCTTCTAAATCAGCTGGATCGGTAAGATTTTTTGCAACCATAGCATGAGCCAATATTTCGACATATCGCATACTTTTTTTGTCAATTCTTTGGCAATATGCTATAAGAATTAATATGCTTTCTTCGCTAAGGCATAAATAATCTAGCAGACCTATCAAAATGTTTAAATCATTAGGATTAAACATTTTTCCTAAAAGCTGTTGAGCCTCATCAACCAGAGTGCGAATATTCTCTCTTTTTTCTAAAAAATCATTGAGTTCTGATATTGTATATTTTGGCAGTTCGTCGGCGCGTTGTAACGGCTTTTTTGGGGGCTTGGGGAAGTGATCGGTGGCACTTTTATCCAAAGGTTTCGCCACCGTCGCTACCATCGAGCCGTCGGAAATCAGTACGCCATTTGCTTCCCAAAAAGCAAGAGCCGCTTTGATCTCTTTTTGTGTGCAGTCAGCCAATTTTGCAAGCTGTGCGGGCTTTTTCGAGAGGGTTAAATCGGAGGCTAGCCACAGTAAGATGCGAAATTGCTCTGCCGTTGCATCGCTATTGCTTAAGACCGATGCGGGGAGAGTTAGCACCGCGTTTCCATAGTTCCAATTCATTCTGTTACCTTCAGTCCTTGTCGTCTGTGTTTTCACAGAGCTTGTAATTGAGGATCATCAAAGAGTCGCCGAGGTGGACGTTTTCCACCGCAACCTTTGAATCTTCAAATTCCAATTCCTTACCCGTAAAGTTCCAAAGCCCGCGAATGCCGCATGCTACAAGACGCTCGGCCTCCTCCGCCGCACGATCCTTGGGAAGGGTCAGCACTGCCATGTCAACCGAGATCTCCGAGCAAAATCTTTCCAGCTCGGTCATGTTACGGATCAAAACACCGCCAACCGTACGGCCGATCAGTGCGGGATCAACGTCAAACATCGAAACGATATTAACGCCGCGTTTTTCAAACATAGGTGCTCTTACCAAAGCGCGGCCGAGGTCGCCCGCACCGATAATGATTGCTTGCAGACCCGCATCAACGCCGAGTAGCTCGCAAATGTTTTCATAAAGGAAGTTTACGTTATATCCGTATCCCTGCTGACCAAAGCCGCCAAAACAGTTGAGGTCTTGTCTGATCTGCGATGCTGTCACGCCCATAAGCCTTGAAAGCTCGCCCGAGCTGATACGCAGCTTTCCCTGCCGGATCAGCTCTCTGAGATAGCGAAAATAGCGGGGCAGACGGCGAATGACCGCCGGGGAAACATTGGGATGCTCCGTGGGGGTCGGCGCGGTCTGCCTTATAAGATTTCGGGTGTTGTCGTGATCCATTTTCAAGATTCCTTTCCATGGATTTTGTTTATTTTGACGAAGTTTCTTTGGCGTGATTCAATGTTGTTTCCTCAAGCTTAAACGGTTTTCCACACCCGGTTCTTGGGAAAGTTTTCAACATTTTCAACAGGGTTTTCCACAATAGAAGGGGGGCTTGACGCGGTTATCCCCCTTTTTTTGACCTTGTTCGACAATTGTTTTAATTGTTTTCCACAGCTTGTGGAAAAGTTCTGTGGAAAAGTGGAACAGGCACTTTTATCGCTTTTTGGGAAAAAATTCGTAAAAAATGACGAATTCAATTTTACAGATCGTCGCAAGCCGACGCATTGAGATCCGTACCCGCAAAATTTCCCTTTTGGAACTCAAAATATCCCGCGGCGGCTATCATAGCGCCGTTGTCTCCGCAAAGCGAGCGGTCGGGCATGGCAAGCCATACCCCGCAGTCGGCACAAAGCCGTTCAAGTGCGGCTCTCAAATGCGAGTTTGCGGCAACACCGCCAGCCAGCACCAAGGTTTTCGTTTGGGTTTGTTTAAGGGCTTGTTCGGTCTTTTTAACGATCGCGCCAACGATACCCTGCGTATAGGATGCCGCCACGTTTGCGCGGTTGATCTCCTCGCCGCGTTGCGTCATGCCGTTGAGATAATTGAGCGTTGCTGTTTTGATTCCGCTGAATGAAAAATCAAGCGTGTCACCCATAAGGGCGGGAGAGGGGAGCCTGATAGCGTTTGGATCGCCTTCGTATGCCAGCTTATCGAGTGCGGCACCGCCGGGGTAGGGTAACCCTATCACGCGCCCGATCTTGTCAAATGCTTCCCCTGCCGCATCGTCGCGCGTGCCACCGATCTCGCGAAAGCTTGTATAATCGTCCACTTGATAAAAGGAGGTGTGTCCGCCCGACACCACAAGTGCCAAAAAAGGCGGCTTTAAATCCTTTTGCGACAGATATGCCGCCGCAACATGACCGTGGATATGATTGACGGCAACCAGCGGGATCCCGCGTGAGTATGCCATGGATTTTGCAAAATTGACACCGACGAGCAACGCCCCGATCAGCCCGGGATGCGAGGTGACGGCAATGGCACCGAGATCTTTTACCCCAATGCCTGCCGTGTCAAGTGCCTCGTAGGTGATTCTTGAGATCGCTTCAATATGCGCGCGGCTGGCAATTTCGGGAACCACGCCGCCGTAGAGACGGTGGGTTTCGATTTGCGACGCAACGATATTGGAGCGGATAACACGCGCGTTATCGCTCATTTCCACCACTGCGGCAGAGGTTTCGTCGCAGGAGGATTCCATTCCCAAAATATACATTTTCTATTTGTCTTCTTTCAATGATTTCAGCATAACGAGGGCATCCTCGGCGGGGTTTTTGTAAAAATTCTTTCGTTTGCCCGCAACAAAAAAGCCTGCTTTTTCATAAAGTCCGATCGCCGCGGCGTTGGAGGCTCGCACCTCAAGCGCGATCTGCTCCAGGTCGCACTCCTGTGCGTTGCGGATCAAAGCATTCAAAACCGCACGTCCAAAACCCTGCCGTCTTGCCTTGGGGTGAACGGCAATGTTGGTGATCTGTCCCTCAAAAGGGGCATAAAGCATACCGCCGTATGCCGCTATCTTGCCGTTGGAGAAACAGACGTAGCCGACCGCATCCGGGGTGGTGAGAAGCTTTAAGGCTTCGGCACTCCACGGTTCGGAGAAGCACAGAGCCTCCAAGCCTGCCACTGCCTCCAGATGTGTTATGTCGATTCTTTGCGGCTGATAATCCAACGTCATGTTTCCATCTCCGAAAACAGTAGCTTTTTGACGGCTTCTGTAATACTTTCAAGGCATTGCTCATAGCACTTCAGATCCCCGCCGTACGGATCGGGGACCGAGGGGGTCATACAAGTGATCTTTTCTGCCAATGCGGGAAAGCGCAAAAGCAGCTCCATTGCGTGACGGTCGGTCAGTCCTACGAGGAGGTCATAGCGTTCGGCTTCTTCCGCGCATAGCGTGTGCGCCGTATGTGTATGATAATCGCGGTCGGGGAGCGGTTTTATTTCCGCGTTTTCCAAAGCGAGCACGGCATTTTGGGCAATGGGATCGCCCGATGCAGCGTATATCCCCGCACTGAACGCGCGAAGCGCTTTGCCGTTTTTTACAGCTAAGGCATTGGCAACCGCTTCTGCCATGGGTGAGCGGCAGGTGTTTCCCGTGCAGACAAAGCAGACTGTACGGATCTCTTCTTTTGCTGCCTTTTGCTTGGAAACCGTTTCTTTTTCTTTCAGTAAGACCGTCATTTTTCCTGTGTCTCCAAAAGGGCAGCAACGGTCTCGCCGATCGCCCAACACATGCCCGTGGTGCGGTTGTGGAGAAGGTATTTTCCAAAGTTGTATTCAACGTAATATCCGCCCTCGGCATCTTCATACTGTCCAACTGTCCGCGTAACATTGGGGTACAGCACGTCATAGTTGTTGGGATCCTCAATGTCCTGATATACCAACACATCCTTTTCAAATTGCCAGTAGGTAAGGCAGTAGTAGATACCGGGATAGAGCGGCGACTCAAATTTAAGGTCATATTTGGTTTTTTTCAGCCCTGCGTCGATCTCCTTTGCCGAAAAAGAGGTTCCGTTTTGATAAGGATCGATGAGAGAGGCAAGTGCTTTCTCACCTTCCACTGTTGCGAGCGAATATGTTACGCTTGCGGTTTGGCAGACATGAGCCTTTGTCACCGACATTTCCCACAGCTCGGGGAGCTTGGTTCCAACGGCGCAAAACAGCTCATGGTTTGCCGAGGAGATCATCTTCTCGGGGCTGACACCGTCGATCTCGTAAAAGATCAGATCGTCCATCTCGCCCTGCTCCAAACGCGCCACGGGGCGCGCCTCGGCGTACGCCTTTGCCTCGTAATAGGCGGGGGCCGCTTCAAATTTGACACCCATTCCGTCAACCTTGAACACACCGTCGGTGTAGGTCATTTTGGGTGCTTTGTTGCATGCGGTCAAAAAAAGCATTGCGCACAGCAAAAGGGGGAGGGTGCGCGATAAGAATTTTTTCATGGGTGTGATCCTTTCAATATCCGAAAATGCCCGACAGAGAATCGTCGTCCTCGATCCAATCCTCCACATTGATCACGCGGTAATCCTCCTTGGTGTCACGCACGATCAAAGTAGTGATGCCCGCATTGATGACCAAGCGCTTGCACATCATGCAGGAGTTGGTGCCGGGCTCCAGCTCGCCCGTTTTGGCGTTGATGCACGCCATGTAAATGGTGGCACCCAGCATCTGCTCGCGTGGGGCGGCGATAATGGCATTTGCCTCGG
>JAFTXB010000095.1 GCA_017461825.1 Clostridia bacterium | reverse complement strand
CTGACAAAAAACTTGTTCTTATATCAAAGGGAATCGACCAGCTTGCAAATGGCGTCGATCTCCGCATCGGGATCTCTCCACCAATCCATGCTCCAGATGCGCTTGATGCGCCATCCGCGCGATTCGAGATACTTTTGACGGTGGTAGTCGCGCTCACGGGCAGAGGACGAGGTGCTGTAAAGCTTTCCGTCGCACTCGATTCCAAGCACGTATTTGCCGCCTTTGCGCACCGCAATATCGATGCGGTAGCCGCCGATACCAACCTGCGTGTCAATGTCGTAGCCCTTTTCACGCAACGCTTCGGCAACCTTTTGCGCGTACTCGGTCTCGTATGCCGCAGGCGCGATCCCAAAGGTCTCGCCAAAGGATTGCAGAATGCGTTCTGCCTCTTCCTTGTCGCCGTTGCTGACCGCAAATGCGTACTCGAGATACTTTTTGAGGATGCGAGGGCCTTCGTTCTTCGCGTCGTCAAGGTTGAGTTCAGCGGGGCGGAAGGAGGTCACGATATGGATCTTCTGCTTTGCACGGCTGATCGCAACGTTGAGGCGGTTTTCGCCGCCCTTTTGGTTGAGCCAACCGAAATTGTGCATGAGGCGTCCCTGCGTGTTCTTGGCGTAGCCGATCGAAAAGATGACCACATCACGCTCGTCACCCTGCACGCTTTCGATGTTTTTGATAAACAGTCCCGTGTCCTCGCCGTTGTCCTTGCGCGACATTTCGGCGCGAACCTGAAGCCCAAATTCGTGATCCTTGAGCGATTCCTCATCGATCACATCATAGATCAGATCTCTCTGTGATGCGTTAAAGGCGATCACACCCACGGTTTCGTTGTTTTGTCTGTTCTTAAAGAAGTTTTTGATCAGCCAAACAACCTTTTCCGCCTCCTTGCGGTTGGAGCGTCCCTGCCATACGGCATCATCCACCAAGTGAACCTCGATCGGAGGCTTTTCGGGCGCGTCGGTGTTGGGTGCCACAAAGAGCCTGCCCTTATAGAAGGCGTAGTTGGAAAAGTCGATCAGCTCCTCATACTTGGAGCGGTAGTGCGTGTTGAGCAGAACATCCGGGTAGCGGAAGCGCGCCAAGTCCAAAAGGCTCTCTTCTTCAAGCGCGGCATCGATCTCGGCATCCTCGTCAATGAGGTCGTTTGCCATGTCAAAGCGGCCTTCTCCAAGGCTGGAGGGACGAAGCTGCTTGTGGTCGCCCGCAATGACGACTTTTTTGGCACGGATGATCGAGGGGATGCTCTTTTCCACGTAAAGCTGGGATGCCTCGTCAAAGATCAAAAGATCAAACAGATCGTTTTGCTGGGGCAGCACCTCGGATACCGCGTCGGGCGTCATCAGCCAGATCTTGATCGCCTTAAAGAGCTCAAAATCAAACTTGCGCACAAATTTCGCAACGCTTGCGCGTCTGCGGCTCTCGATCGCGCGGTTGATCTCGCCCTTTCGCTTGGAGGCGGTGATATATTTGATGTCATCCGCCAAGACCTTTGCAATGCGTTGCTTTGCAAGTGCCTGCTTGTCGCCGATCGCGCGCTCGATCGAGGAAATGATCTTTTCAAACGACGCTACCTGCGGCATCAGCGTGCGGTTTTCCATCTCAAAGCGCTGGATATGCTCAAAGAGGATGGTGTTGTAAAGCTCGTCGTTCCACTCGATCACGGTTCCGCCGCACAGCTTGTGGATCTTGCGCAGAGCGGTCAGATACAGATTTTCGTTTGCGGTCAGTCCCGTAACGATGGGCTTGAGATTGGCGTAGCCCGCCGTAAATTCCTTCAAACTTTGCTTCACGGCTTCGGGCTGCTCCATGATCAGTCGTACAGGGTACTGCCCAACCGATTTGAGGAAATAGTCCTTTGTAGCCGCCATAATATCCTTTGCCAAGCGGTTCTTGGAGGCTTGACGCTTCAGGAAGGATTGATTTCTCCACTCGTCCACCTTGAGGATCAGATCGTCGATCGAATCCGACAAAAGGATCAGATCGTAGTTGGAAAGGGTGTCCTTCATTTTGAGGAACCACGGATAACGCTCAATGGTGAGCTGATAGAGGTCGAGGCTGTCGGTCAGCTGTCCGTTTTCAAACTTTTTGTGAATTGCCGCAATTTCGTCGTACTTCAATTCCAGCAATTCATCGGTCATCATCGTGCGGATGGTCTTGTAGGTCTTGATCTGCTCGCGGTTTTGCAGATTGATGCGGCGGTTTTCCATGTAGAGCCGATAGGGCTCAACCCCAAATGCGCCGGGGGTAAACAGCTTGTCCGCAATCACCTCAAGCGTTGCAACGTCGGCATCGATCTCGGCAGAGAGTGCCGAGAGGTCGGGAGCCTGCATGGGGGCGTTTGCATCGTTGCTGTAAAGCAGCTTTTCAAGCTGGGAATAGAACAGATTTTTGTTGGTGGAGTCGTCCATCATCATCGCATAGCGCGAGAGATTTCCGAGACGCGAATAAACTACGTCAAGTGCCGTCTTTTTCTCGGAGACCATCAAAACCGTTTTACCCGCGTTGACAAACTGCGTGATCAGGCTGGTCATGGTCTGCGATTTACCCGTGCCGGGAGGGCCCTCCACAACCAGCTCATCCATCGTTTCGGCTGCGTGAAGCACGGCCTCCTGCGCGCTGTTGAGCGCGTTGATATAGACCAACGAATTTTCACTGATGCTCGTCTGCTTTTTGTCGGGATGGTTGAGCTCCAATTCATCACTTACGTTGTCGGAATAAAAATCGGTCTCGCCGTATTCCGAAACCAGATCCGCCACAAGCTTGTTGACAAGACCCTTGTCAAGGATCTCGTCGAAATCGCGCTGGATCGAGTTGGAGTAGGCAGGGAATTTTCCGATCACGATATTGTGCACGAGCTTCAAGGTGCCGCGTGCGTAGTGCGGGAAGGAATCCCCGGGGTATTCGGTAAACTTTTTCAGCTCGTTGCTGTCGTATTCGATCCGAATATCGTTGTCGGAATAGAAATTGAGCAGCTCTTGCAGGAAGTTATCGGAGTTTGCCTCCTCAACCGTGCAATCGGGCAGAGGATTGGTAAGGCTGTTGAACTTGTCATGCGCCAAAATCAACGTGCCGTTGTAAATGATGTCGCGCGTGGGATCGATCTCAACCGTAATGTTTGCGGTGGAGCGGTCAAGTGTGACGGGGAAGAGGCAGAGAGGCGCGCGGATCCCGAATTCACCGTTGACAAGATTTCCCTGCACAAAGGGATAACCGATGTAAAGATCGTTTTGTCCCTTGTCGCGCATATCGCGGATCGTTTCGCGGATGAGCCCGACCAGATTGCGATACCGCTCACGAGCGGGAGAGGTGCGGGGCAGATCCTGCGAGGATACGTCGGCAATCGTCACGGGTCCCTTTGCGTCAAACAGGATCTCCAGCGGATTGTAGCTGCCCGACGCGTCAAACAGATCAACCGCGTATTTCGGAGAGAGGCGGGGCAAAAACAGCATTCTGTTGTTTTTGTTGATATTGATCAGCTTTTTGGAGAGCTCACGCAGGGTGGTTTCCACCTTGAGGCTCATGTGAGCACCGGCTCCGTCGCCGTTGTACTCGGAAAGCACGCGCAAAAAGTCCTGCGCGTATTTTTCAACAAACGCGGGACCAATATCGGGAATGCTGTAAAAATCCGATGCTTTTCGCGGCATCAGGCGTACCATTTCGCGGATCGATTGATCCGTGCAGATCACCGGTGTTCGACCGGTGTTTTGTTTTTCGCGCTCCTTCAAACGGCGGCGCAGGGCAGTCAGGGCTTCGGCAAGCCCTTCGCGCGGGATAGTATTCTGGTTTTGCTCCATTTTTTACCCTTTCTTTTTCAAAGTCCGCTGTCGGCATCAGCCGACTCTTTTTTGTCACTTAACAGTATAGCATATTTTAGTCAAGCCGTCAAGTCGTTTTTTTCACTCATCATAGAAAACTTTTTCGGAAAAGCAAATATTCTTTTGTCTAAAAATACCATATTTAACCAAAAAAGGAATTTTAAGGATGATATTTGTTCGATTTGAAAAGACCGGTTTGAAAGAGATCGAAAAAACGAAAAAAAATTGAAAAAAATTCAAAAAAATTTTCAAAAAACTATTGCGTATTTTTGATAAATAGGTTATAATATAAGCACCGGTGGTGAAAAGTGGAGCGTAGTGTTTCAAAGTGGAGCAAAAATGGCGGTTTTTACCACAACGGAATAACAAAGGGAGGTGCCGAGATGTTCGGTGGGGAATACAGACACAGTTTAGATACCAAAAACCGAATATTCATTCCCGCAAAACTCAGGGAAGAGCTTGGCGAGACCTTTGTTGTAGCAAAGGACATCCGTGAAAAGTGCCTCAAGGTCTATTCGCTCGAGGGGTGGGAGAGCTACATCGCACCGCTTCGCGCGCAGGCAAGAAAGCTTTCGGAAAAGATCATTCGCTTTCTGCACGCATCCTTGGCACAGGTCACGCCCGACTCACAGGGGCGAATCGTTCTGCCGGCAGAGCTTGTAAGATACGCAAATATCGAGCGCAACGTTGTGATCATCGGCTGTTGCGATTACGCCGAGATCTGGGCAGAGACCTCTTATGAGAAGCTGAAAGAGGAAGAGGATCTTTCCGCGATCCTTGAAGAGCTTGAGTCTCT
>JAFTXB010000094.1 GCA_017461825.1 Clostridia bacterium | reverse complement strand
CGGTCATGACAATGATCGGCGTTTTTTGCGCGAGTGCGCGAAACAGCTTTGCTTTTTCGGTCTTGTTGAACACGCCAAAGCCGTCGGTCGTGAGGATCTGCGCCTCAATGACGTTTTCAAGCCGCAATTTATCATACCGCCCCTCTACGATCACGGGGTACGGGATCTTCAACCGCTCTGCCATACGTCAACGGCGGATCAGCCAAAGAAGCAGCACAACGGCGCCCAGCACGATGCGGTAGACACCAAACGCCGCAAAGCTGTGCTTTTTGACAAAGTCCATGAGGAATCGGATCGCCGCCATTGAAACGGCAAACGACACAACGCAACCGATCAGAAGCGTCACCCACGCCGTTGCGGGCACGCTGACACCGCTGTCCCCCAAGTAATCAACAAAGCCCAAAATTTTGATTCCGCTTGCCCCCACCATGGCAGGGATCGCCATGAAAAAGGAGAATTCCGCTCCTGCCGTGCGAGAGAGCCCCAACAGCATTGAGCCGAGAATGGTAGAGCCCGAGCGTGAGGTTCCGGGCACGATCGACAGCGACTGAAACGCACCGATCGCAAACGCCTGCCCCATGGAAATATCCTCAATGCTGTCCACACGCGCGGCGCTTCCCTTGTGAAGTCGCTCGATCACGATAAAAGCAATACCGTAAACGATCAGGGCAATCGCCACCACGATCGAATTGTAAAGCCAGCCGTCAATGTCCTTGCCCGTGATCTTTTCCAAAATCTTGTCGCCCACGATCCCGATCAGGGCGGCAGGAATGCTCGCAATCACCACCTTGAGCCACAGCATCCACGTGTTTTTCTTTTCATGCGACGATTTCTTTGCCGAAAAGGGCCAAAGCTTGCCCCAAAATAGCACCACCACCGCCAGAATTGCTCCAAGCTGGATCACCACCTGAAACATTTCGGAAAATTCGTCCAAAAAGACCTTGTCGGTCGTAAAGGCAAACGGCAAAAAGTCCTCGATCAGGATCAGATGCCCCGTGGAGCTGATCGGCAACCACTCGGTAATGCCCTCCACAATGCCGTACAATATGGCTTTCAGCCATTCCAAAAATAGCATCATTTTACTCCTTGTATGTGAAAGAAATAATCATAAACCATTGGCGCACAAATACCGTCCGAAAAAAACGGGAAATGGCACCAACATCCCACAACAACCATATACCACTTTTTGAAGTTTTTGGGGGTGTCGGACCCTTTTTTCAAAAAGGGTCTGACAAAAAAATCACTTCAACCGATCCTTAGCGCGGATCTCAAGCCCCTTGCCGCTGTCGGCGCGCATGATGTCGCCCACTTTCACCTCAAAGGGCACGCGGCACCAGTAGATCATCGAGGGATGAGGGGTGGATTCCAAAGGACTTCCGTCGGGTGCGTAGAGCTCGCGCACATCGAACCCTCGTCCGATCTTGCCGGGCGAGATCAGCTCAGCCCCCTCGCCGCAGGAGACCTTGTTGCGCTGAATGAAGCGGTACACGCGCCCATCAGCGTTTTGCATTTCCACGCCGTTTGCAACGAGTGCGGCGGCTTCTTCTTCAATATATTCGATCGCAGTGGAAAAATACGCCTTTTCACGCAAATATCCGCACGTGCTGACCAGCTGGGGATTCTCCATCGGATCGTCAAAATAAAAGCCCGTGCCGTACTCGCGGTGCGAAACGCTCTCCAATTCCTCGAGCCACGCGGGGTCAAATCGGTAAGCGGCAGGATCCTTCAAATACGCGTCGATCGCCATGCGGTAGGCGTTGGTCGCCACGGCAGTGTAGTAGGCACTCTTCATTCTTCCCTCGATCTTAAACGACGCAATGCCGCACTCCATCAGCTCGGGGATGTGCTCGATCATACACATATCCTTCGACGACATGATAAAGGTGCCAACGCCCTCCTGCTGTTCGATGGGAAAATGCATTTCGGGGCGTTTTTCCTCCACCAGGGCATAGTTCCAACGGCAGGGCTGCGAGCAGGTGCCGCGATTGCCGTCGCGCCCGTTGAAGGCGTTGGCAAGCAGACATCTGCCGCTGTACGACACGCACATCGAGCCGTGAATAAAGGCTTCCAGCTCCACGTCGTCGGGAAGCTCGGCGCGAATGGCACGGATCTCCTCCATGGTCAATTCACGCGCCAACACCAATCGCTTCGCGCCCATCGCCGCGTATGCCTTTGCCGATGCGGGACTGACGATGCTGGTCTGCGTGGACATATGGATCTCCATTTCGGGAAGGATCTCGCGCACCGTCGCAAACACACCAAGGTCGGCAACGATCATTGCATCGATCCCCGCCCCCTTGACGTCGGCAAGAAACTTGCGAAGCAACGGATACTCCTGCACGTGCGGCATGGTGTTGACCGTAAGATAGATCTTTTTTCCACGCGCGTGTACGTAATCCGCCGCCTCGTAAAGCTCCTCCACCGTGAAATTGTCGGCAGACGCGCGCATTCCAAACATCTGCCCCGCGCAATACACCGCGTCGGCTCCGTACAGAATCGCCGCCTTCAGCTTTTCAAAATTCCCCGCTGGGGATAACAACTCAACCATATGTATCTCCTTAAACGAACTTTTTTGGGGGGGGGG
>JAFTXB010000093.1 GCA_017461825.1 Clostridia bacterium | reverse complement strand
TAGCCCCCGTGCGGAATACGATGACCATAACAAGATTCAATCCAACGTTTACCACGCCCGCCACCGACAAAAAGGCAAGCGGACGGGTGGTATCTCCCGATGAGCGGAGCATGGAGGCGCAATAGTTATACAGCATATTGGCGGGCATGCCCAAAAAATAAGCACGCATATAGGGAACCGCTTGATCGAGGACGGTGGGATCGGTATTCATCAAAATGAGCAGAGGACGCGCGGCGATCAATCCAAACGCCGTTACAAAAACTCCGCAAACCAGCGATGCGACCACCGAGGTGTGCACCACGCGGCTGACATCCCGATACTGTCTGGCACCGATATCGTGTGCCACGCAAACGCCCGCGCCGACCGAAAGCCCGAAAAAGAGGTTGACGATCAGATTGATCAGCGAGCCGCACGAGCCAACGGCAGCCAAAGCAATGCTGCTTTCCTCGGGCGTATCTCCGCCCCAACGCCCGACAACAACGGTATCGGCTGTGTTAAAAAGATGCTGTAGGATCGCGGTGGCGATCAACGGCAACGCAAACAAAATGATACGGCTAAGGATCGGCCCCTCGGTAAAATCGCGCGGCTTGCGCGTCACGGCTTTTGTCATGATCGGTTCCTTTCGTGTACAAAAAACAAAAAACGCTGTCACGCGGGGCTTTGAAACCGTGGCATAAAACCGTACGTACGCCATCCCCCGCGTTATGGGTATTATACTATTTTGCGCCCCCCTTGTCAAGTCCCCTTTCATTTTTTTCAAAAATTATTTTGGCACAAAACGCGCCCTTGACAATTGGAAAGGAATATGATACAATATAGGAGATCAATTTTTAAAGGAAGCATTATGTTACTCAAAGAAAAGGCTCTGCTTGAGGCGGGGCAGGAAATACGGATCGAAAAGCGCGTGTGTATGCGGAGCGTATGCGCAACCGACAGCACATCCCTCGAGGGGGCGGTGTGTGACATTCGAACCTGCGACGCGAGCATGCGCGGAGCATTTGCGTTTGGCGAGGAGCTCCTCTTTCGCGCGGTGGTACCGCGCAGACTGGGAATTGCCGCGGTCGTTTTGCGGATCGCACCGGACGGCGGCGACGGGCGGGATCTCGCTTTTTCGTTTTCTTCCCGACAGGAAGATAACGACATCTACACGCTCACGCTTTCCACCGAGGAGCTGTGTCCGCACGGAGATGACGGGCTGTTTTTTTACGAATACCTCTTTTTGCGCGGATTTGACACGCTGTTTTCGGACAGCGTCAACAATTATGATTTCACCCTTTCCGATCATTCGGCAAACCGCTTTCGCCTGCTCGTTTATTCGGCAGACTTTGAAACCCCCGCTTGGTTTCACGGCGGCACGATGTACCATGTCTTTCCAGACCGCTTTTGCCGCGGCAAGGGTGCGGCAACGCTTCACGGAGGCAGGATCGATCCCGATTGGGAAAACGGAATTCCGCAATACGCGCTCCACGCAGGTGACGAGCTCTCAAACGATGTCTTTTTCGGCGGCAATTTGTGGGGCGTGGTTGAAAAACTCGACTATCTCGCGTCCTTGGGCGTGACGGTTCTTTATCTTTCCCCCATTTTTGAGGCGGCATCCAACCACCGATACGACACCTCCGATTACGAAAAGATCGATTCCCTGCTCGGTGGCAAAGAGGCGTTTGACAAGCTGATCGCCGAGGCACACGCAAGAGACATGAAGGTCATTCTCGACGGCGTTTTTAACCATACGGGTGACGACAGCCGATACTTTAACCGACGCGGAAATTACCCGGATGTGGGCGCGTATCAGTCGCCCCAATCGCCTTATGCCAAGTGGTACAGCTTTTCGTCCTTCCCCAAAAAATACGAGGCATGGTGGGGCATTGAGATCATGCCGCGTCTGAATCACAAAAACGACGATTGCCGACGCTATTTTACCGGCATGGACGGCATTGCGGCAAAATGGCTGCGCGCGGGAGCCGACGGCTGGCGGCTTGACGTTGCCGACGAATTGCCCGATGTCTTTCTTAACGAGCTGCACGATACGGTCAAGGAGTTGACCGACGGCGAGGGCTTGATTATTGGCGAGGTGTGGGAAAACGCGGTTGACAAGATCGCGTACGGCTCACGCAGGCGTTATTTCCGCGGCGGACAGCTCGACAGCGTTATGAATTATCCGTTTCGGAACGCTGTGCTCGCCTTTCTCCTGGAGCGCGATGCCGAAACCTTTTACAACATCCTCACCGAGCTGTGGGCGACCTATCCGCGCACGGTGGCACATTCGCTGATGAATCTGCTCGGTACACACGACACCGAGCGTATCCTCACCGTTCTTGGCGACAACGGTATGGGTGAAATTTTGGAAAACCCCGCGCTTGCCGTAAAAAGGCTGTCGGAAACGGAGCGCGCCGCGGCAAAACAGCTGCTCAAAATCGCATCCACTCTGCAGTTTACCGTTTTTGGTGTGCCGTCGGTCTACTACGGCGACGAAACAGGGCTTGAGGGCTATCACGATCCCTTCTGCCGTATGCCCTTCCCATGGGGACGCGAGGACAAAGAAATATTGGAACACTACCAAGCACTCGGCCACCTGCGCCGTGAGCATCCGTGCCTTTCCGAGGGCGATTTTAAATTCCTGTGCCGCACCAAGCACGCCTTTGCCTTTGAACGGTTTGACGTAGAGAGCGGCGACCGACTGACCGTTGCGGCAAACATGGAAAAAAAGCCTTGGCAGCTGCACATCCCCGGCGCTCACAAAACCGTAACGGTTGACCCAATGAGCGCTGTGGTTATGGGGTAAATATTGTTTTTTTCCGCGGGGGGCTATTTTTTGAAAAAAGTGCCCCCCGCCCCCCCCCGAAAAAACTTTCAAAAAGGAAAGGATGGGAAGTTTTTTCAATATCATTTGGTTTTTTTATTCGCAAAAAATTCGTAGGGAACGTACACAAACCTGTAGGGACGCGCGTCCGAAAAACAAACGCCAACCTCAAAATAAACCTTCAACGTGTCATCCTGAGCG
>JAFTXB010000092.1 GCA_017461825.1 Clostridia bacterium | reverse complement strand
TACTCCCAGAATCTCGGGTATTATCCGTCTTGAAAAAGAGGGAATGAACTATGCAATGTCCATTCTCAAGAGTGCCGAGGGCGACGACAGCTCCTGCGAGCGCTTCACTTATGCTTACTCCAACCCGATCGCGGGCAGAGCAAAGTTCATCCACACCTACAACGGCGACGGCAATCCGCTCCCGTCCTACGAGGGGGAGCCCAAGACGCTGGAGCTTCCCAACGTGGAGATCGATGAACTGACCGATCTGATCTGGAAGAATCTGAATGAGGACAACAAGGTCTCCCTGTTCGTTCGTTACATCGACATTGCAAGCGGCGAGACCGAGACGAGAATCGTCAATAAAAACGTTTGAGGTGCTGAAAATGAAAGAATTCGAACTGAAATACGGCTGTAACCCCAACCAAAAGCCGGCAAAAATTTATATGAGAGACGGAAGCGAGCTTCCGATCACCATTCTCTCTGGACGTCCGGGGTACATTAACTTCCTGGATGCATTCAACTCATGGCAGCTTGTCAAGGAACTGAAGGCAGCGCTTGGCATGCCTGCCGCAACCTCGTTCAAGCACGTCAGCCCCACCTCCGCGGCTGTCGGCATTCCGCTTTCCGAAAAGCTGAAAAAGGCTTGCTTTGTTGACGATATCGAAGGGCTTGACGAGTCGCCCTTGGCTTGCGCGTTTGCAAGAGCAAGAGGAACCGACAGAATGTGCTCCTTTGGCGACTGGATCGCCCTCTCCGAGGTTTGCGATGTAACCACCGCAAATCTCATCAAGCGTGAGGTATCCGACGGCGTGATCGCCCCCGGCTATGAGCCCGAGGCACTTGAGATCCTTAAGTCCAAGAGAAAGGGCAACTACAACATCGTGCAGATCGATCCCAATTACGTTCCCGAGGCACAGGAGACCAAGCAGGTATACGGTATTACCTTTGAGCAGGGAAGAAACAATTTTGAGATCAACGAGGCACTGCTTTCCAATCTCGTTACCGAGAACAAAAATCTGCCCGATGCCGCAAAGCGTGATCTCATTATCGCGCTTATTACTTTGAAATATACACAGTCCAATTCGGTTTGCTATGCCGTTGACGGTCAGGCAATCGGTGTAGGAGCAGGTCAGCAGTCGAGAATCCACTGCACCCGTCTTGCAGGCGGAAAGGCAGATACATGGCAGCTTCGTCAGCATGACAAGGTGCTGAATCTGCCGTTCCTGCCCACCCTTGGCCGTCCCGACAGAGACAACGTAATCGACGGTTATATCAACCAAAACGAAGAGGACGTATGTGCCGACGGAAACTGGCAAAAATACTTTACAGAGCAACCCGAGCCCTTTACAAAGGAAGAGCAGAATGCATACCTTTCAACTCTCAGCGGTGTCTCTCTCGGCTCGGATGCATTCTTCCCGTTCAGTGATAACATTGAGCGAGCAAAGAAGAGCGGCGTATCTTATATCGCAGAGCCCGGCGGTTCGATCCGTGACGATGCGGTTATCGATTGTTGCAACAAATACGGAATTGCTATGGCGTTTACCGGCATGAGACTCTTCCACCATTGATTTTTTTGAAAGGGTACCCCCAATGAACTTTTTTGATGAACTTGTAAATTATGATAAAGAAGTTTTTGACGCGTGCAATCTGGAGCTTAATCGCCAAAGACAGAACATCGAGCTGATCGCCTCGGAAAACATTGTTTCCAAGGCAGTACTGCTTGCCGCAGGCACAGTCCTCACCAACAAATACGCAGAGGGCTTTCCCGGTAAACGATATTACGGCGGTTGTCAGTATGTTGACATCGTAGAGGACATTGCGCGCGACCGGGCAAAGAAGCTGTTCGGTGCAGAGCATGCAAACGTACAGCCTCACTGCGGTGCGTCTGCAAACCTTGCCGTGTTCTTTGCGCTCCTCAATCCGGGTGACACCGTGATGGGGCTCAATCTTGCACACGGCGGACATTTGTCGCATGGCTCTCCCGTCAATATTTCGGGGAAGTATTTCAATGTTGTTCCGTACAGCGTAGCCGACGATACCGAAATGCTGGATTATGAGGAGATGCGCCGCATCGCCCTCGAGTGCAAGCCAAAGCTGATCGTTGCAGGTGCCAGCGCATATTCGAGAACCATCGATTTTGCAAAGATCCGCGAGATCGCAGACGAGGTTGGCGCTTATTATATGGTTGATATGGCGCATATCGCAGGACTTGTTGCGGCAGGACTTCATCCGTCTCCCGTTCCGTATGCCGATGTTGTCACCACTACCACTCACAAAACTCTGAGAGGTCCGAGAGGTGGTTTGATCCTTTGCCGTGAAGAATTGGCAAAGCAGATCGACAAAGCGGTTTTCCCCGGCACGCAAGGCGGCCCCCTTATGCATATCATTGCCGCAAAGGCGGTTGCGTTCGGCGAGGCAATGACCAACGAATTCAAGGAATATCAAAAGCAGATCGTTGCAAACGCAAAGTCTCTTTGCAATGCACTTAAAGTAGAGGGCTTTCGCGTGGTTTCGGGCGATACCGACAATCACTTGATGCTCATTGATCTGCGCCCCTTCGGTGTGACAGGCAAGGAAATGGAAAAGCGTCTTGATGAGGTGCATATTACCGTCAACAAAAACGCTATTCCCAATGATCCCGAAAAGCCCTTTGTCACCAGCGGCATCCGCGTCGGCACACCTGCCGTCACATCCCGTGGCTTCAAGGAACCTGAGATGGAGCAGATCGCGAAATGGATGAAGGAAGTTGCTACCGATTTCGAGAGCAACCGCGAGCGTATCACCGAAGAGGTCATTGCGCTTTGTGAAAAATACCCACTTTATAACGATTGATCGAACAGCCGATATTGAAGAAAGGACATCCAATCTGATATGAAGATTATGGTTGTTGGTGGCGGTGGAAGAGAACACGCCATTATCAAAAAAATTCGAGAGAACAAAAAGTTTACAGAACTGTATGCGCTTCCGGGAAATGGCGGAATTGCCGCCGATGCCGAGTGTGTAAACATCGGAGCTAAGGATATTGACGCAATTGTAGCCTTTGCAAAAGAAAAGAAAATTGATTTTGCGGTTGTCGCTCCCGACGATCCGCTGGTGCTGGGTGCTGTTGATGCGCTTAATGCAGTCGGGATCCCGTGCTTTGGTCCCGAGGCAAAGGCTGCCATTATCGAGGGCAGTAAGGTCTTTTCTAAAAATTTAATGAAAAAATATGGGATTCCCACCGCCGCATACGAGGTCTTTACCGATTCGGCATCCGCTTTGGAATATCTTAAGACTGCGCCCATTCCTACCGTCATCAAGGCGGACGGCTTGGCGCTTGGCAAGGGGGTTATCATCGCACAAACCCGTGAGGAAGCTGAGGCGGCTGTCCTTTCTATGATGGAGGATAAGCAGTTTGGCGAAAGCGGTAGCCGCGTGGTCATTGAGGAATTTCTGACAGGTCCCGAGGTCTCTGTTTTGGCATTTACCGATGGAAAGGTCGTGCGTCCTATGGTCTCTTCCATGGATCACAAGCGCGCTATGGATCATGACGAGGGACTTAACACGGGCGGCATGGGTACAGTGGCACCCAATCCCTATTACACCCCTGAAATTGCGGATGTGTGTATGAAGACGATCTTTCTGCCTACTGTGAACGCCATGAACGCTGAGGGTAGAACTTTTCGCGGCTGTCTCTATTTTGGGTTGATGATCACACCGGACGGCCCCAAGGTCATCGAATACAACTGCCGCTTTGGAGATCCCGAAACGCAGGTTGTTCTGCCTTTGATGGAGAGCGATCTGCTGGATGTCATGATGGCGACCGCAAACGGAACGCTTGCCGATGCCGACGTTCGTTTTTCGGACGGCGCGGCTTGCTGTGTGATCATAGCCTCTAAGGGATATCCCGTCAAATATCAGTCGGGTTTTGAAATGAGCCTTCCCGCCGACAGTGACGATCAATTCATTTATGTTGCAGGTGCTAAACGAGACGGCGAAAAGCTACTCAGCGCAGGCGGACGTGTTCTCGGTGTAACGGCGGTTGCAGACCGTTTGGATGATGCTATCAAAAAAGCATATGCACATGTGGAGAAGGTCAAATTTGAAAACGGATATCACCGCTCCGACATTGGCGCACGTGCACTCAAAGCACTAAAAAAGTAAACGTATCGGAAAGGATTTTAAATCGAATAGGGTTTACAGAGTATAAGTAGAAACGAAACAAGGTCTTGCACACGAGGCAGCTGCGCGTCGCTATGAGATCCGCCACCTGTTGCAGATCAAATCGCTGGAATCGGTTC
>JAFTXB010000091.1 GCA_017461825.1 Clostridia bacterium | reverse complement strand
TTAAGTGTCTGAGCAACGTGGACTTTCCGCACCCAGAGGGGCCGCAAAGGATCAAAAATTCTCCTTGATTTACCGAAAAGGAGATCTGCTCCAAGGCTTTTTCTTCCACCTCGGGATAGGAAAAGCTCACATTTTTGAATATATAGTTTTCCATTTTCTCTCCTCCCCAAAATTCAGCACCACGGGTGTGATGCAAAGTCCGAAATATACGGCATAGAACGGTATCGTAGTCATATCAAGCGCGGCATAGCGGATGCTTGGAAAATAGCGGAAGCCAAAGGCAGAAAGCATTACGCCTGCAGTGAGAAACAATCCGCAAAATCCGAGCCAAATCAGAGCGTATTTGTCGCGGTCGTCCATACGGTATATTGAGAACGCCGTTCTTCCTTTCAGTCCGTAGCCGCGGCTTTTCATGCTGTCCGCTGTCTCAATGGCGTTTTCAAGCGCCCAAGTAATCATAATTGAGAGAATGACCACCGCCGTTTTGAAGCGTTGCCACAAGCTACCCGTCGATATATCGCGCCCGATACATCTTTGAGCCTCCACTACGATCTCGGTCTGCTTTTTGAATTTCGGTACGAAGCGAAGCGACATACTCAGCACAAGAGAGAGCGCGGGAATGACCTTGCCGAACAGATAAATAAACTTGTCCGAGGTCATAACACGGGAAAACGCCGAGAACCACAATATCACCGTAACAAGCATAGCACCTGCCGAAATACCGTACAAAATGCTTTCAAGTGTCAGAGGGTTTCCGCTGCTGAAATAGTACAGAATGGTTGCACCCTCGTGATTAAAGGCAGGGTTGATAAATGCGGTGAGAAGAACCATCGGTAAACAAAATTTCAGCAAGAACAGCGCACACTTTTTGCCCTCGACACTTACAGCATAGGTAACGGCACAGATAAGCGCGAGTATCTGCGCCACGGGGTGCGTCAGAAGCATGGAAAAGGCGATCACCAAAGTGAAATAAAGCAGATTTACGATGGGATGATAATTTGCAAAGGAATCTCGCATAAGCTTACCACGATCCTTCACGACCGACGTCCTCACCGAGATCGCAGGTGAATCGCCATTCGACCACCTCGCCGTCGGCAAGCTGATAGCGGGAGCATCCGTAGTTGGGATACCAACCGTTCACACGGTACATCCACCCCGAAAGCGCGCCGCAATCAAATTCATATAAGTTGTGAATGCCCTCTATATACGCGCTGTTATAGATAGGCGTCCAAGAAAATTCAAGATGTATGTTATTTTCCTTGCAGACCCGCTGCAATACGTCAAATACCGATTCGCCCTCGTAGAAGGTCACGGTGGTGGGAGCTAAAATCACACCGTTCGTGGGTACAAGCTCCAGTTTATCGGGGTCAAGCTCGGAAAGATTATTCAATATCGTTGAGCATTCAATGGAGAAGGTGCAGGTGTATGTTTTGCCCTTGTTGACCTCTTGATTTTCGGGTTCAACGGGCAGAGGCTTCCCTTCGGGGACGGGGTCGGAAAGATATTTGTCTTGATCTGTCGAACTTCCTTAGGAGTTCGGTCGATTCGCACCCACGCCGCTATTTTCTTTTTCTGCATCGGGTGAAATGGTGCAAGATCCAATAAAGGAATTTACGGGCAAATTCAGTATGCTCGTTTTACTTCCCGTGATGGAAACCGATGAGAGCGCCGTACCGTCGCGGTAGGCGGTTGCGGCGAGAGCCGTCCATTTTTCGTCAAGATGGATCGACAAAAGCGCAGGAAAGCCAAAGGATTCGCTATCCGCAAAGGACACCTTGATACCGCCATCGGCTTTTTCTAAGCTAACGAGAAGGTTTACGTCCTTCGTTTCTGCAATATCACTGCCGAAGATCGTCCATTCATAGTTCAGCCCTGCCGACGTGCCTGTAAAGGTCGCGATGGCGTTTTCTTTTTTGATCTTGTCAAGGAGTTCTTTTTCTACAATGCCGTCCTCAGACAGAGGTACGGGCTGCCTCAGATCCACTTCGGCATAATTGCCGATACACGAAGCAAGTGACAGCAGAAGTGACAGTATTAAAAAAATCGTTGTCAAGCGTTTCATGATCATTCTCCTATCACAAGCTTTCCGTTTTTCACGGTCAAGGTATTGGTCGTCATAGCAAGGCTCTGCGTTTCATCCGATGCGGCAAATACGGCATCCTCTATGACAAGGTCGCACACGTCACCCACGCGAACGCTTCCGCGCAGACGGAATTTGAGACGAAGCACCACGTTGTTGTCCTCTGCCAGCAGATCCTTTGAAAATGCGTTTTTACCGCCCGTCATATCAAGATACATCACGTTGATGCGCCCCGATTCGTTGCAGGCGGCGGTATTATAGCTCCACTCGGGAAGCGTTTGCCCCGAGGTATTGTCACTTTTAATAAATACGTTTCCTTCCTCAATGCCAAGAAATTCAAGGCGTGAGGCATCAAATGCGATGCTCATGCTCGCGGCGGGATAGATCGCGTCGCCAAACGAGGATACGGTCACGTCAAGCACAAAGGTATCCGTTTCGGAGATGCTTATTTTTTGAGGGGTTTCTACAGTCAAGGTATGGGTATCTTTGTTTTGTTCTCCACCGTCTTTTAGAATCAGAAAAAAGCAAAGAAGGACGGCACATACAAGTATCGCGCCTCCGACGATGAAGCATATTTTTTTGTTTTTTTTCAGCACTTTTGCCATAATAAATCTCCTTCTTTACAAAGAGTGGCGAGCAGGATGGGGCTCCTGCCCGCCGTGTTGTAGGGGTTTACTTAATCAAAAATAGTGGTTGCCTTGGTTACGATTGCGTATTCACGGTCATTATAAACGAAGGCTTCTACGATACCGAGTACATCGTAGGTATCAATGCGACCGTCACCGTTTACGTTTGCGGTAAGAATACCGTCATCGGTGGGCGCGTCGCCGCGACGGAGCCACATATCAACTACCGCAAGCGCATCCTGCGCGTTGATCACACCGTCGCCATTGATGTCACCAAAGGTAATACTGTCTGCATCTGCCTCATCAATGGTAAAGTTCTCTGCATTTTCAAATGCATCCATATCCATGTCTGCATCGACAAGTGCTATATAAGCGGTAACACCCATCTTCTCGGAGATTTCAGCATTGTACTTAAACTCAACCGTAGTCGTGCCGTCGTTGAAGGTCAGCTTCTTTGTTCCTTCAAGCTGTGTAACAGTAATCACAACAGCTTTCTTGTCGGCAGGAATCAGATCAACATCGTCACCTTGATACAGAACGCCCGCGCTGAAGGTTCTTTCTTCAACAATCGTTATATTTTCGGTCGCTTCGTCGGTGACGATGTTCTCAACGGAAGCATCATCGGAAGAATCGGAGCTGTTTTTGAGCGACATATTGGTGACGGCAATGGAGAGCGTATCGCCAACGGTAACATTCTCAACGCAGAACGTGATAGTAAACAGTTCAACGGGGAAAGAATTTCCGCTTGTTGTCAGATCACTGTTTTCATTTGCATCAAAATAAACGATACGAAGCTTGCCGTCAGCCAAGTTGTAGCTGAGCGCACCGCCTGCAAGGCGGTTGCCTTTGGTTACGTTTGTAACCGAAAGACCTGCGGGAACATCCACGATCAGATCGATCAGCTTGTATCCTGCTTCATTGTCCCAACCGTTTACGCTGACAACGCCATTGAAGGTCGTACCGGGTACGCGATCTACCTTCTCGGGCAAGCCGAGCGTAGCGGAGAAATCGGTGGTCGCGGGAGGTGTTACTGTCTCAAAGGTCACGTCGCTGTAATCAAACAGGGCGGGCTGTTCATTCAAAAGTCTGTCATAGGCAACAAGTGCATAACAGGACTGATCGGTAGCCATGCCGTTGCTTCCTGCACCGACAATGTGCTCAAATGTGTCAGATTCCTCGAGATAATGTGTCAAGAGTGCATCTACAACCGAATTGCCGTTCTTAATGAAGCGGCTGTCGGTGTCGGGGTTGATGCCCCAAGTCGTGGAGGCAACGATCACCCACGCACAGCTTTCGGAGCATTCAGAGCCGCCGGACGCAAAGGTGCCGTTTTCGTGCTGCATCTCAGAAAGACAGGTAAATGCCTTTTCGCATGCCTCTGCAACTGCCGGTTGATCGCGATAAGGATACAGAGCCGTCAGAGCCATACCCGTAATATCGGGGTCGGACGCATATGTTTTGTTTGCCATAAGCGACCAACCTCCGTCATCGTGCTGAAGCGAGAGTATCGAATCGATGCACTGCTGACGGATGGTAGCGTCGGTTGTCTGATAATTTCCGCTGTCCAAAGCGATCAAAGCCCAGATAGAACCGTTGATACCCTGCTTTTTGATCCAAGTAAAGCCGTTAGCGCTATATCCCTCAACCAAGTTCCAATCGCCAACCGCCGTCGCATCCTTGCCGATTGCGGAAAGGGCAACGATCAGACGAGAGTTTTCGGTGGACTTGTTCTTGTGAAGTGCGCCATTCATATTGACCGAAGCAGCTGTTTCGTTGACAGTTGCAACGATGCGGTTATAGTAATCGGTAAAGTATGCGTTATCTTTTGCGAAATAACCGCCGCGTGCAAGGCAAAGCACGGTCCATTCACCTGCGTTCGTACCAAATGCAGGCTCGGTCACGGTTGCGGCAAGCTGTGCCAGAGTTGCGTCAAGCACCTCGGACACGTCCTGTGCTACGCGTTTTGCTTCTATGTGAATATGAATTGTAATATCTTCGGGTATTCCGTCTTCATAGTTTGAAGCGTAAATGGCGGCACCCCATTGATTCTTGTTCATTTTCACAGTATAGGTTCCAACTGTGTAAGTTTCAGAAGATCCTTCAGCTTCGCCAAAAGCATAATAGTTGCCATTAATAGTTGCGCCTTTCACAATATAATCAGCATTGTTTGGAGCAGATACGGCAATATTGTTTACTTTATATTCAGCAGGAGGGTTTTTACCGTGAAATTCACATTCCCATTTCTCGATTGTTGTATTGACAGAAGTAACAGGCTCATCTCCGGAATAGAAAAGCTCGGTGTAGCAATCATCACAGCAGTACGCACTCGCATTGAAATTCATTCCTTCGTCGATGGTGACTTTAATATCTGTTTTTTCCTCAGGTATATCCGGCTGCTCGGGGATAACTGCCTCACCTGTTACCGTTACAGTAGCGCTGGCAGGAGAGGAAACGATAGTATCACTATCTCCCTTACCACCATTGCACCACACGTAGTAAGTACCCGGGTCGGAGAATGTAATGCTTGCAACGCCGTCGTCATCAGTGGTAACGGAATCGATAGCATTTCCAATCGAGCTTCCATAATATACGGTATAGCCGGCTTCTGCAGTTGTTGTATCTCCCATACCCATACCGCCGCCGACACGGATCAGCTTAAGAGGAAATGCTGTTCCTGTTTCTGCGGAATAGGAAATATTGATCTCATCGTTTTCATTGGTAAAGTAATGGAAGCCGTAAGCGGAGTCTGCAAAGAAGTTCCAATCACTAAAATGGGCAACCTCAATAAAGTCTCCGTCAGACAGAACGATACGGTCGGCAGTAAATCCCCAACCGTTTTCATCTGCGGGATATGCGCCGTTGTAGTTGTAACGGAGGTTTTCGTCCTCAAATCCGAACAGACCGCCGGCAAAATAGATGCTGCCTGCACCGCCCGAAATGCTGACGTCACTCCAATCTTTGCCACAAATAACTTCGTGAACGTAAATGTAAAGGTGAAGCAAGGTGATTTCATAATTGCCGTCGCCATCTTTATCATACTTGTAGTCGCTAAGACCGTAGGTGTCAAGGTCAATGGCGGTAAGGTCATCCAAGGCTACGCCAACGTAAGCCATAGGAGAACCGTTTTTGTCGTCGATAAACTGTCCTTCATGGCTTGCAGAGATGTATGCCATCTCCTGTGCCGGTTCCGTTGCGAAAACCGCAATCGGAAGAATGCCTGCGATCATAATGATCGAAAGCATGATGCTGACAATTTTCATTGTCATACTCTTTTTTGTTGTTTTCATAACACAATTCCTTTCTTTTTGTTTGAGCGTTTGCTCATTTTGTTTTGGGGTTGCAGATGGAGAGAATTTTTAGGATGTTGTCCTCCTTTCGATTTGCCCGGCAAAAGCAAAAAAGAGCGTGCCGGAAAAGTACCGCCAAAATAGCGCGGCGGCCTCCGAACACACGCTCCTCTCCCAAGGATGTGTTCAAATTTTATGTACGGACAGGTTCCCGACTTATGCTTGCGATTTTGTCGCTACAAACACGGAAATGGGGGTTGTTTCGGATTCGTACCGAATTTCCTGAAGAAACCCTCGCGTTTACGCAGGGTTCTTCGACCTACTCAGTTTACAACTTTTCGATCCGTACACATATGTATATTAACGCACAGTGTGCGGTAATATCTTAATCAAAAACGTACATACCGAAGAACGGCAGTATCTTATTTTTGTAATCATAATTCATATTGCAATCCTCAGCAAGCTTTTTTACCCAAATGCAATATGCCGACATACACGAGTACATCATATCGGGATGCTCACACGGCTCACCGATTGCGAGCTTACAAGGTTTGCAAAGCGTGCATCCGCTTGCACCGACCATAAATCCGTCGTGTCCCTCCGCTTTCAGCTTTTTAATTAAGCGGAGCATCGCGGCGTTATGTAACGACTTTGCTTCTTTTAACTTATCGGTCTGTGAGAAATCTTCGATTTCCCACTCGGTGCTGACTACCAACG
>JAFTXB010000090.1 GCA_017461825.1 Clostridia bacterium | reverse complement strand
CTCGGTCACGCTCGCGTTCTGACATCACACCGTGATGTCATTCATTACGCTCGCGCCGCTTCGCTACCCCTGCCCTACAAAATGGGTGCGCCAATTTTTTTCCCAAACTGCGGAACGGCGCAGAGACACTCCAATATATCCAAACAAACCTTTTTTAAAAAAGTTCTTGGAGGTGTCGGAACCTTCTTTCAAGAAGGTTCTGACAAAAAACAAAAAATTAAAAATATCGTCCATTTTGTACTTGAATGAGCTTACCGCCGGCTATGCCGGAGGGCTCGCAGGTGGTGATGATGACTTGGCGGTCTTTGATTTTACCCGAGAGGTAAGCGCGGCGGGTGGAATCGAGCTCGGAGAATACGTCGTCAAAGAGAAATACGGGGCGCTCGCCCGTGATGGCGGCGCAAACTTCCCCTTCGGCAAGCTTCATGGCAAGGGCAAGAGAGCGCTGCTGTCCTTGCGAGGCAAACGCACGCGCGGAACGGTCGTTGACAGTGATCTCAATATCGTCCTTGTGGATTCCCCAAAGCGTGGTTCCCGCACCGATCTCGCGGTCGTGATTTTTCATCAGTAAGTCAAAATATATTTTTTCGGTCGCGTTTACGTCAAGATAGGATTCGGGCTCGCCGTGGGAGGAACCCGCGTAAACAGCCTTTGGTACTTCCCGATCCCCCGTCATTTCGGCAAAGCATGCCTTGATGTGCTCGGACGCGCGATCAAGATACTGCACGCGATACCGCGCAATCACAGCCGCTTCCGCTGCCAATTGGCTCGACCAGAATTCAACCGTTTCGTTGAACGTCCGTCGGTCATCCTCGGCGTTGCGGATCAGCTTGTTTCGGTTTTTTAAAATTTGATTGTAGCGTTGCAGGCTTTTCAGATACACGGGATACAGCTGCGACAGCGCAATGTCAAGATAATTCCGCCGCTCGCCCGGCCCCTCCTTGATAAGCGACAAATGCTCGGGACAAAACAGTACCGTGCGAAATGCCCCAACTATATCCGACAGCCGACCGACCTTTACCTTGTTCTGCTCGATCCTGCGCCTATGCCCCGGCATCATGCGAACTGTTATGTTCTGCCGCCTCACCGAATCGGTAAAATCCAGCGAAACCTCGGCAAATTCTGCCCCGAATCGGATCAGCTCCTCCTCGTGGCTCGTCCGAAAGCTCTTGCCCAACGCAGTAAAACTGATCGCCTCCAAAAGGTTCGTCTTTCCCTGCGCGTTGTCGCCAACTAAAATATTCACGCCACCATCAAACTCAATCTCGGCTTCCTCTATGTTCCGAAAATTCCGGATCTTTATTTTATTACATTCCATAATTCAAAAGATCCTTTCAGGTTTTTTGAGGTTTTTTCGTGGGGGAAGGACCTTTTCAAGGAAAAAGGTCCTTCCCCCACACCCCCATCTCCAAAACCTTTTACAAAAAAAGGATTGGTGGGGATTTTTAGGGGGTGATGTGGCTATAAATCCATCGTAACGGGACGTCGAGGCGCCGTCCCCTACATAATTTGTGCGTTCGACGTTTGTACTGTGGTATGCGTTCGTTTTCGGGAGGAGCAAGCCCCTCCCCTACAAAATGGGTGCGTTAATTATTCATACAACTAACATCGGTGAACGGAAAATCTGCGGGAGCTATTCTTCCGTCAACGCACAAATCACGCCAACTTTTGCCCAAAACTTTGGAACGGGGCAGAGACACTCCACCATATCTAAATAACCCCTTTTTTGAAAGTTTTGAGGGGTTTGGGGAACTTTTTCAAAAGTTCCCCAAGAACCGCGTCCCCACGAAAACCCGCGTCCCTTATTACTCCTTCATACGAACAGGCAGGAGCATGAAGAGCTCTTGAGTGCCTTCTTCGGGGGCAACGGGTTCGATGTTAATACTGGTGAGGGCGGAGGTCATGGAGATCTTTACGCGCTCGGCATCGGATGCTCTGAGGCTGTCGATGAGGTAGCGGTTGTTGAACGCGATGAGCAGATCATCGCCCTCGTGGTCGATAGAAACTTCGTCGTAGGTACTGCCAAGCGTTGAGACTGCCGAAATTTTCAAGAGATCTTCTTCAAACAACAGCTTTACGTGAGAGCGCACACTGCCGACAACCTTTTCTTCGGTGACAAGTGCGGCACGGTCGAGCGCGGCGATCATATTTTCGCGGTTAACGGTTGCAAAAATGCGGTGCGTGTTGAGAATAATACGCTCAAAATCGATATAAACACCGTCGACCAAGCGTGAGAAAAAGATCAGCGAACCGATATAAAATACGATATTGCGGCGTGTGAGATATACTCTTACTGTTTCACGCTCGTCATCCTTGAGCAGGCGGAACAGCTCGTTTACGGTTTTTGTGGGCAGGATCAAAGAAAACGAAAGCTTTGATCCATCCTCGTTTTTGTTTTCGATCTCCACATCGGCAGAGCATTTTGCCAGCTTAAAGCTGTCACAAGCAACCGCCAAAAGATGTCCCTCGGTAATACGGAAATAGCATCCGTTGAGAACGGTTCTCGGGTCGTTTGCCGCCATTGCGTACATCACCTTTGAAAGCATTCTTTTTAAAACAGCCTGCCCGATCACAAATCCGTCCACTGTTTTCAGCTTTGGAATTTCGGGGTAATCGTCTCCCGACAAAGCGTTCATTTTGTGGCTCGATTTTCCGCTGGCAATACAAGCCTGAAGCTTGTCGTCAACCGTAAGCGTAACAAAATCGCCTTCCATTACACGCAGTGTCTGTACAAATTTTTGCGCGTTGATAATATACTTTCCCGGTTCTTCAACCTCTGCCTCGGTTACAACACGCATTCCTTTTACCGTATCAAAGGTTGTCATTTCGCAAAAGCCATCCGCTCTCGCGTCGATCAAAATTCCTTCAACCGCGGTCAGCGTCGATTTGTTCGATACGACACTCATCAAAGGCGCTACCGCGTCGCTGATCGCTTGTCTGTTAAATATCACTTTCATAGATCAAAACCTTTTTTGTCAGAAAACTTTTTGAAAAAAGTTTTCCGACACCTTTCAAAAACTTACTAAAAATATATTTCATTATTTTTTGGGTTGTTCTTCAATCTGTAGTTTGTGCAGTTCCCAAAAATACAGAAAGAATCTCCGTCGCATCTTGTTGCCCTTCCCCGCAGGGGAAAGACAAATAGATATATTGTTATATAATGTCGCAGTAGTAGCAGTAGAGTGTGCGGAAACTGTGGAAAACCTGAAAAACCCTTGTGTTATAAGGCTTTTTCGGTTTTGCTTTTTGGGAAAAAGCTGTGGAAAAGACGTGTGTTTTATAAGGACAAAATGTGGAAAGCTTCTGTTTTGCCGGTATTTCAAAGGGATTTTTTGTATTTAGAAGCCGTTTTTTGTTTTCAACATTTTTTTCCACAGCCTTTTCCCTGTGGAAAACCGAAAAAATTGCGAAAGCCCGACACTTTTCCACATTCTGACGCGATCTGCGACATTTTCCTTTTCCACACCGATTTTCCTTTGCGGATCAAGGCTTTTTTCTGCTTTTTCCACATCCTCATACATCTTTTATCTTGCTTTTTCCACCTACTTTTCCACAGGTGTGGAAAAGGTTGTGGAAAAGTGGATTTTTGATGTTGGTTTTTGTCGAAAAGGAGATTTTTGCGCTTTTTTATCCGATGATATCCTTTTTCAATTCGGACATCTGAAGAGAGAACGAAGCATCCATTTGTGCTTTTTGGTGCATGGTATTATAGGATGTCATAATGGTGGAATGATCGCGGTTATAAAGCTTTGCGATATTGGGGAAAGACATTTCGGTCATTTCGCGGATCAGATACACCGAAATATGACGCGCGTTTGCGATCTCCTTGTTTCGCTTGGGTCCGGTCAGATCCTCCTTGCTGATCCCATACTTGTTAAATACGGCGGAAAAGATCTTATCCACCGTAATGCTGATCGGTTCGGCACCGTCAAGCAGATCGGCAATGCTCTCCTTTGCCAGCTCCATGGTAATGATCTTGCCCGAAAGAAAGCTCAAAGCGCCCAGCTTTTTGATGGCGCCCTCGATCTGACGGATGTTTGAACGCAGGTTTTCGGCAAGGAAGGTAAGCACCTCGTCGGGGATCGATACATTGACCTGCTCGGCTTTCTTTTTGATGATCGCAATGCGCAACTCCAGATCCGGCGGCTCAATATCGGCGATCAGTCCCCACTCAAATCTCGTTTTGAGACGTTCCTCCAGCGTTTTGATATCACGCGGCGGACGGTCGGAGGTCAGAATGATCTGTTTCTTCTCCTCATGCAAGGCATTGAAGGTATGGAAAAATTCCTCCTGTGTTGAGATCTTTCCCGCGATAAACTGGATATCGTCGATCAGGAGCACGTCGCAATTGCGGTATTTTTCTCGAAAATCCTCCATTGATTTGTTTGCGAGACACGAGATCATTTGGTTGGTAAAATCCTCGCCCTTGGTATAAATGATCCTGATATCGGGATTGTTTTCCTTTAAACGGTTGATAATGGCATAAAGCAGGTGGGTTTTTCCAAGCCCGCTGTTTCCGTAGATAAACAGGGGATTATAGTTGTAATTTGACGCGGGATTGTTTGCCATTGCGTAGCATGCCGCGTGCGCAAACTTATTGGTGTTTCCCACGATAAAGTTTTCAAAAGTGTATTCGAAATTATAGTTTGCAAGATTTCTGACCTCGATGGTCGATTTTTTGATATCCTGCGCGGGAGACTGCGAGCGTACACTGTCGGACGCGGTAGCGGCACCGGTAAAGACCAGATTGACATCCACCGTGTTTCCCAAGATCTCGCAAAAGGATTTTTTTATGGTATCGAGAAAACTGGTTTGGATCTTGTTGAATTTAAACTCCGAAGCGATTCCCATAGTGATAACGTCGTCCTTGTAGGAAAGGATCTTAACGTCTCCAAACCACAAATTTGTGGTGGATTCCGATAATTCGCTGCGGAAGGATTCTTTTACAAGTTCCCAAATTTCAGAAATCTCCTGTATGTATTTTTGCTCCGACATATGCGGCTCCTTTCCTTGCTTTTTTATCCGTCAATTTAAAACGCCAAACCATAATATAATATTATATATTATTATATCATATAATACTCTTTTTTGCAAGAAAAAAGCACTAAAAAAGATGTTTTTTACGTAAAGTTTACAATTATTTTATATCTCAATTTCAAAATATGCTTGACATATTTTAAAAAATGGGTATAATGAACACAGTTAGCAATTGCAAACTCAAAAAAGGAGTACAGCCATGAAAAGAATACAGTACGGGATCAAGGGTATGAGCTGTGCGGCTTGCGTGTCACATGTTGAAAGAGCCGTGCAAAAGGTTCTGGAACAGGGAGATGCGTTCAGCGTTTCGCTTTTGACCAATTCTGTTGTGATCACGACAGACAGAGAGATTGACGCTTCCGAGCTGCAAGCACTTGAAGCAAAGCTCGCCGCCTCTGTTGCGTCGGCAGGCTATGAGCTTGGAAAAGAACAGCAAAAAAAGACCGAAACGGATAGGGAGTTTCAAAAAAAGCGTACTCGACTCATCATTTCGGCTGCATTTACACTGGCGATCATGTATTTTGCAATGGGAGGGATGATCGGCCTCCCCATACCGTCCTTTTTGAAAGGTACCGACGGAGCGATTTTTATGGCGCTTTTGCAGCTTGCGCTCTGCCTGCCCGTTGTGGTCCTCAATTTTAAATTTTTCAAAAACGGATTTTCGGCGCTTTTACACCGTGCGCCGAATATGGATTCGCTCATTGCGGTTGGCTCGGGCGCATCTCTTGTTTACGGAATTGTTGCCATTGTTATGATCGCCGCCGCAAAGGATGCCGATGTGATCCATTCATGGATGCACGATCTTTATTTTGAATCGGCGGCAATGATCTTGACCCTTGTATCACTCGGTAAGCTGCTTGAATCAAGAGCAAAGGATAAGGCAGCCGATGCTGTGCGATCCCTTGCCACGCTCACCCCGAAATTTGCCACGGTCTTGCGGGACGGTACCCAAACAAGCATTCCCGTAGAAGAGGTAGGCGTGGGCGATCTTCTGCTTATCCGCGCGGGGGAACTGATCCCCGTGGACGGCGAGGTCGTGTCGGGGGACGCTACTGTGGACGAATCGGCTCTCACGGGCGAGAGTATGCCTGTTGAAAAGGCAGTGGGCTCCACTGTCAGGGCCGCTTGTGTGTTGACTTCGGGCGCTGTTACGGTACGCGCCACGGGTGTTGGAGAGGATACATCTCTGGCGCGTATCGTCAGACTTTTGGAGGATGCCGCCGCGTCAAAGGCTCCCATCGCGCGCATTGCCGATAAGGTCAGCGCGATATTTGTTCCCGCTGTTATGGCGATCTCGGCTGTGACGGTCCTTGTGTGGATGATCCTCACGGGGAATGTCGAAAAAGCGATACGCTCTGCCATTGCGGTGCTTGTGATCTCCTGCCCGTGCGCTCTGGGGCTTGCAACCCCCACGGCAATTACGGTGGCGATCGGGCGCGGCGCGCGGCACGGGATCCTCTTTCGCAACGCCGAAGCATTGGAAAAGCTATGCCACGTTAAAACCGTTGTGTTTGACAAAACCGGAACGGTTACAGAAGGAAAACCCTCGCTTACCGATCTCTACTCTTACGGAGAATCCCCTGAGCGCGTTTTAAAGCTCGCAGGAGCCGTTGAACAGCTTTCGGCGCATCCGTTGGCTTTTGCTGTTCAAAACGCGGCAGAAAGCGTTTTTGAAGCACTTCCCGAGGCGATGGATTTTCGATCTCTTGTGGGAATTGGTGCCGAGGCTGTGGTGGAAGGAAAACTTTGCCGTGTCGGAAAGCCCGATGCCGATATGCGTGCTTTGATCGACGCGCAGTCCGTACTTCCGAATGACGCTGCCCCCGTAACTCCTTTTGGAGCCGATTTTTGCGCACGTGTGTTTGAATTTGAAGACCGTGAACGTGTTTTTTCCGATTTTTACGCGCTTGAACAATCGGGAAAAACAGCCGTTCTTGTGACCCTTGACGGTGCCCCGGTTGGCATTCTCGGAATATCCGACCGCATCCGCTCCGACTCCAACGCCGCCGCTAAAGCCTTAAAAACCGCCTCTGTTGAGACTTTGATGCTCACGGGAGATAACGAGCGTACGGCTGCTTTCGTGGCAAAAGAAGCTGATTTGGACGGCTTTTACGCCTCTCTCTTGCCGGAAGATAAGGAAAGGATCGTGCGTGAACTTTCCGAAAAAGCCCCCGTTGCCATGGTTGGTGACGGCATCAATGACGCACCCGCGCTTGTGCGTGCCGATGTGGGAATTGCGATCGGCGCGGGAACCGAGATCGCTATTGACAGCGCCGATGTTGTTTTGTCGCGTTCGTCTCTGTTCGGTGTTACCGAAGCTTATGCCCTTTCACGCGCGACCATTCGCATCATCAAGCAAAATCTCTTTTGGGCGCTCTTTTACAACGCCATTTGTATTCCCATTGCCGCGGGTGTGTTCTATCCCCTCTTTGGTTGGCAGCTCAGCCCCATGCTCGGCTCCGCCGCCATGAGCTTTTCGTCGGTCTGCGTGGTAACAAACGCACTCCGCCTGCGCCGCGTATCTCTTTCGCTCAGCCCTTCTTTAAAATCCGATCCCAATTTAAAAAATCACATAAATGAACAAGGAGAAACCGAAATGCTGTTTGCTAAAACCAAAACCTACACCCTCTCGATTGAAGGCATGATGTGCCAACATTGCGTTGCCCACGTGAAAAAAGCCCTCGAAGCCGTTAAAGGCACCAAATCTGTTGATGTCTCGCTCGAACAAAACTCCGCAACCGTTACTACCTCCGCCTCCCCCGACGACCTCACCAAAGCCGTCACCGACGCGGGGTATAGCGTTGTTGGAGTGAAAGAATAGTTTTTGGATTTGCAGGGGGGTGCTTTTTTGAAAAAAAGCACCCCCCTGCACCCCAATGTCATTAAGTTAAGAGAAATGGTAAATAATCAAAAAGTGCATTTATCGTTCAGTAGCAAGCTTCTTTCTCGATTGTTTGCAAGATTGGATTGTTCAAATTGCAAAAAGCACCCAAACAAAGCCAACATTCTTTGTTTGGGTGCTTTAATATTTCATATTTCATAGTTTTAATCAGGATTGTTCTGTATGGAATAAGGTGGAAAGGTAGGACAATTTTGATGGATATTTTATTATACTCCAATCCACATTTTTAGCTTTATATGTAACCTCGGAATAAGCATCATCCGTTTTGTCTTTACGGAAGATATCAACAATCCTTGCCCAATT
>JAFTXB010000089.1 GCA_017461825.1 Clostridia bacterium | reverse complement strand
GGTTATAAATCCATCGTAACGGGACGTCGAGGCGCCGTCCCCTACAAAGATTGTGCGTTCGTCGTTTGTGCGGCGGGAGGCGTACAAGCCACGCCCATGTATTGTCCCCAACTTCGGAACGGGGCAGAGCATTACATTTTATATCCCAACATCTCTCTGACCCAAAAAGTTTGGGGGCGTGGGGGGATTTTCAAATCCCCCCACAAAACGAAAACACGTCCCCCATGAAAAAACGCCACTTGACAACGGTGTGTCAATCGTGTATAATAAAAGGGAAGAAAAAGAAGAAAGAGGTAAAGTATGAAAAAACTCGGATTTGGAATGATGCGTCTGCCCCTGACCGATAAGGACGATCCGAAATCGGTTGATATGGCAACCGTTTGCGAAATGGTTGACTCCTTTTTGGAGCAGGGCTTTACTTATTTTGACACCGCGTACATGTATCACGGTCACATGAGCGAGATCGTGGCGCGTGAAACGCTTGTCAAGCGCCATCCACGCGAAAGCTTTGTGCTGGCAAGCAAGCTCCCCAGTATGTTCCTCAAAGCCGAGGGCGACCAGGAGCGCATTTTTGCCGAACAGCTTGAAAAATGCGGCGTTGATTATTTTGATTATTATCTCATCCACAATCTCGGGGTGAAAAACTATGAAACCGCGCAAAAATTTGACAGCTTTGGTTTTGTTTCACGCCTTAAAGCCGAAGGGCGTGTAAAGAAAATGGGCTTTTCGTTCCATGACAGTGCCGAAGTGCTCGATAGGATCCTTTGTGATCATCCCGAAGTAGATTTTGTTCAAATCCAGCTCAATTATCTCGATTGGGAGCACACGTCGATCCAGTCGCGCCTTTGCTATGAGACCTGCGTGCGCCACGGCAAGCCGGTGATCGTGATGGAGCCTGTCAAGGGCGGTACGCTTGCAAATGTTCCCGCACGTGTGGAGACGATGTTTTCGGCTTTGCACCCCGATTGGTCGGCGGCATCCTGGGCGATCCGCTTTGCAGCTTCGCAAGAAAATGTCTTTATGGTGCTCAGCGGCATGTCCGACATGGAACAGCTAAAGGATAACATGAGCTATATGGCGGATTTCAAGCCCCTCACCGATGCCGAATCCGCGCTTTTGCCCAAAGCCGTGCAGATCATTTACGAAGACATTGCCATTGCTTGCACGGGCTGTGCGTATTGCGTGGAGGGATGCCCCAAAAACATCAACATCCCCAAGTATTTCGAGCTTTACAACGCCGAAATGAAGGCGGAAAACAAGGATTTTTCGATCCAGCAGAGCTATTATGAAAATTACACCGAAACCTACGGAAAAGCATCCGAATGCATTCGTTGCCGCAAATGCGAGCGGGCGTGCCCCCAGCATATCCGCATTGTTGAAGCATTGAAAAAAGTTGCCGAGGCGTTTGAAAATGACTGATCTTTTGCGCGCCAAAGACCTCCTTTTTTCGGAAAAATACACCATTGTGCTTTGCAAAAACGGCGCATCCTATACCGACACACGCCGCGGAATCGCGCCGATGCTGGGCTTTTTGGAGCAAGGGATCGATCTTGCGGGCTTTTCGGTTGCCGACCGCGTTGTGGGGAAAGCGGCAGCGCTTCTGTTTGTCCGCGCGGGGATCTCGGCGGTCTATGCGGCGGTCATCAGCGAGCCTGCGCTTGACGTATTGAACACCAACGCGATCCCGTGCGAATGGAACAAAAAAGTTACCTACATTATCAACCGCACCGGTGACGGCCCCTGCCCGATGGAGCACGCCGTGCGCAACATCGACGATCCCAAGGCGGCTGAGGCTGTCCTGCGTGATACTCTGAAAAACAACCTTCGCTGAAGGGGACGCGGTTTTAGGGGGCGGTTTCGAGAAAACTTTTTGAAAAAAGTTTTCTCGAGCTCTTTCAAAAACTTCCTAAAAAGGGCTAAGAGGGAACAGAGCAAAACGTGGCATTATGCCGAAGCCCCCTTTATGTGTCATCCAAAGCAAAGATTTTTTCGTGTCATCCTGAGCGGAGGAAAACAAGCGTAGCTTGTTGCCCGTAGTCGAAGTTTTGCGTAGGCGAGAAGCCACAAAGTGGCGCGAGCGGAGCAAAACCGAGGAATGGAGCGAAGCCGCAGGCGCGCGCAATGACGATGGGATCTATAAACGCTTACAATAGCTTTCCTCGGGTAAATGAACTGTCCCGAGTGCACGAACGAAAAAACAAAAAACTTCATTCCTTGAAAAGATCCTTCCCCCATGAAAAATAAATACCAAAAGGAAAATACCCCAAAAGGAGAACGACATGAAAAAACGAAATACTGTTTTCGCACTGGGAATCGGCGTGGTCACTTTTTTAGCCGTCAACAGTCAGCCATGGGGGAAGATCCCCGCAACGTTGGGGATTGTTTCGGCGGTACTGCTCCCGATTGCGGCACTTGTCTCCTTTTTGTTGGCAAAGAGGCGTTTTGGGAGTGTTCGATGGGCATTTTGCTCGCTGGGGTACTCGGCTTTGCTCGCTTTTTTGGCTTCTGCCGTGCTGTCGGTTGTGTTTGCAACCGTCAACGCAGTGCGCTTTTTATGGGACGATCCGATCGCTTGGCTGATCGGATGCGCGGTCTGCATTGTCCTTGAAGCCGTATTGTTTTGGTTTGGTATTATTTGCATTTATTGTACCTCGCTTCAGCTTGGGATCGGTCTGCGTGTGCTTGGTATTGCTGTGGGAATGATCCCGCTTGTCAATCTCGCTGTATTGATCGTGATGTTGCGAAAGGTTGGAAATGAGCTTGCGTTTGAAGGTGAAAAATGCGCGCTTGACCGCAAACGCCGTTTGGAAAAGGTGTGCGCCACACGCTATCCCGTCCTCTTGGTACACGGTGTGTTCTTCCGCGACAGCCGATATTTCAACTACTGGGGGCGGATTCCTGCCGAACTGGAACGCAACGGCGCTACGGTTTATTACGGAAACCATCAGTCAGCGCGCTCGGTTGCCGACAGCGGCAGGGAGCTGGCAGAGCGCATCCGTGAGATCGTGCGTGAGAGCGGATGTGAAAAGCTGCATATCATTGCGCATTCCAAGGGCGGGCTTGATTGCCGTTGGGCGTTGGCAAACGAGGGGATCGCCCCCATGGTTGCATCGCTGACTACCGTTAACACCCCGCACCGAGGCTGTGAATTTGCCGATTATCTGCTCCAAAAAGCGCCCGAAGCTCTGCGCCAAAAGGTTGCGGCGGCTTACCGTGCCGCGCTCATCCGCATGGGGGATACCGATCCCGATTTTCTTGCGGCTGTGGGCGACCTGACCGCAAGCCGATGCAAGGAGCTTAACGCCGATATGCCAATGCCCGAGGGAGTGGTCTGCTGTAGCGTGGGGTCTGTATTAAAGCAGGCGGGACATGGGCAGTTTCCGCTCAATTTTTCGTATCTGTTGGTAAAGCATTTCGACGGCGCAAACGACGGTTTGGTCGGTGAGACTTCCTTTGCTTGGGGTACGCGCTACACCGTTATCAAAACACGCGACGGCAGAGGCGTTTCACACGCAGATGTGATCGATCTCACGCGCCGCAACGTGGAGGGGTTTGATGTGCGTGAGTTTTACGTCGGTTTGCTTTCCGAATTCAAAAAAGACGGAATGTAAACTTTTTTGAATTGCTATTGCTTTTTGCGGATAAATATGGTATACTGATTAAGACTATTTCCCTGTGTTTGACAGAGAACAGTGAAAGGAGGCTCGACTGATGAGAAACAACGAATCGGCAGAAATGTATCTGGAAACCATTATGATGCTGACCGAAAAACAGCCGCACGTGCGCTCGATCGACGTTGTGCACGAAACGGGGTATACCAAGCCCAGCGTCAGCCGTGCCGTGGGACTTTTGAAAAAGAGCGGGTATATTTCGGTCGATGCGGGCGGGTATATCACGCTCACCGAAGCAGGGCGCGCTTTGGCATCCAAGGTGCTCGAACGACACCGCCTGCTTACAGGTTTTCTCATTGGTATTGGGGTCGATCCCGAAATCGCCGCCGACGATGCCTGCAAAATGGAACACATCATCAGCGACGAGACCTTTGAAAAAATGAAACAGCATGCCGCTCTTGCCAAGCAGGACTAAAAAAGCATTTCACGGGACGGTTCCGTTTGTGAACCGTCCCACTTTTTAACCAAAAAAATTTACAAAAAAACATGGCAAAGATATTGACAATTTAAATATTATAGGGTATAATAATATGGTATGCCGCTAAACGCGGATCAAACAGTGTCAAATGACTGTCACCGAAAGGAAGCTGACGGAATGAACGCCGATTTGCTTAAAACAATAGAGGATAAAATGTCCGGTTTTTCCAAGGGACAAAAATTGATCGCGGACTATGTGTTGAGACATTACGACAAGGCGGCTTATCTCACCGCTTCAAAGCTGGGTGCCATTGTTGGCGTGTCGGAATCCACCGTTGTTCGATTTGCAAACGAAATGGGCTACACAGGGTACCCCGAATTTCAGCACTCGTTGCGCGAGATCATCCGTAACCGCCTCACCTCCTTTCAACGCATCGAGGTAACAAACAACCTCATCGGTGACGGCAATGTTTTGGATAAGGTGCTTCTTTCGGATGCCGAAAAGATCCGCCGCACCATGGAGGAGATCGATCACGCATCCTTTGAAGAGGCGATCGACCGTATCGTAACGGCGAAAAAGATCTATATCATCGGCGTGCGTTCGTCATCGTCACTGGCGGGCTTTCTCAATTTCAACTTCCGTATGATCTTCGATAATGTCCGCTTTGTGCAAACCACGTCGGGCAGTGAAATGTTCGAGCAGCTCATGCGCATCGGTGAAGGGGATGTGATGATCGCCATCAGTTTTCCGCGTTATTCCAAGCGCATCATCAACGCCGTTGAGTATGCCCGTACCAAGGGGGCTGATGTGGTTGCGCTTACCGACAGTCATTCTTCCCCCATTGCCGCGTTTGCCGACCAATTGCTGATCGCGCAAAGCGACATGGCATCGTTTGTCGATTCACTTGTTGCCCCCCTCAGCATCATCAACGCCATGATCGTTGCCGTTTCCCGAAAAAAGCAGGACGAGCTTACCGAACGTTTGCGCGCGCTCGAGGAGGTTTGGGACAAATATGACGTTTACGATAAAAAAAGAGACTGACGCCCCACACGTTGCGGTCATCGGCGGCGGAGCCGCAGGCATGATGGCGGCGATTACGGCGGCAGAGCTTGGCGCATGTGTCATGCTCTTTGAGCGAAACGACCGCATGGGCAAAAAATTACGCATTACGGGAAAAGGACGTTGCAACGTCACAAACGATTGCGAACTGAACGAGTTTCTTCAAAACGTCCCCACAAACCCGCGTTTTCTTTACACCGCGCTGACCCGCTTTTCAACGGCAGACACCAAAGCCTTTTTTGAAGGCGAGGGCGTGCCGCTCAAAACCGAGCGAGGCAAGCGTGTGTTTCCCGTGTCCGACAGGGCAGGGGATATCGTTTCGGCAGTGGATCAAAAATGCCGCGCGCTCGGCGTGCATATTCTGCACGAAAGGGTGCAAACTGTTCTTATTGAAAATGACACCGCAGTCGGTGTAAAAACGGCAAACGGTACGTATGAAGCCGACGCAGTTATCGTCTGCACGGGCGGACGTTCTTATACGCAAACAGGTTCGGACGGCGACGGCTACCGCTTTGCAAAGGAAGCGGGGCACACCATCACTCCGATCGCGCCCTCACTGGTGCCGCTGGTTGCCGAGGGAAAGCTCTGTGCATCCATGCAAGGTCTTTCGCTCAAAAACGTTGCCTTGCGCATCGTTGACACCGCAAGCGGCAAAACCGTTTACGATGATTTTGGCGAAATGATGTTTACGCATTTCGGTCTTACAGGGCCGCTTGTGCTGTCTGCATCGGCGCATCTTGCCGATATCGGATCCCGAAAATACGAAGCGCGGATCGACCTCAAGCCTGCTTTGGATGAAAAAAAGCTTGATGCGCGTATCCGCCAGGATTTTGAAAAATACCGCAACCGCGACATCATCAACGCGCTGGACGATCTCCTGCCGCAAAAGATGATCGCGCCCATGATCGCCCTGTGCGGCATCGACCCGCGCAAAAAGGTGCATTCGGTCACCAAAGAAGAGCGCGAGCTGATGGTAAAGCACCTCAAAGCGCTCAGCGTTCCGATCGTGGGATTTCGCCCCATCAATGAAGCCATCATTACCCGTGGCGGCGTCAGCGTTCGTGAGATCGATCCCAAAACCATGCAGTCAAAGCTGGTTCGCGGCTTGTATTTCGCGGGCGAAGTTATCGACGTTGATGCTTACACCGGCGGCTTCAATCTTCAAATCGCTTTCTCCACCGCCTACCTCGCCGGCACCGCCGCAGGGACATAAGGACGCGGGGGCGCGGTTTCGAGAAAACTTTTGAAAAAGTTTTC
>JAFTXB010000088.1 GCA_017461825.1 Clostridia bacterium | reverse complement strand
TGCCCTCAAACGGCTGTGTGGTTGCGTTCAGCCTGAGATCGTGGCGAAGCCCCCCCGCGCAGCCGCAGGTGACCACGCCAAGCTCCTCGCTGTCCATGTTGATCATGGTGCGAGACGACAGTAGGCTGTAATCAAATCCGTGTGCGCCGTTGAGCCCGACCTCCTCGGCAGTTGTAAACAGGCATTCGTATGCGGGATGCTCGGGAACTTCACCGTCAAGCAAAGCAAGCATAAAGGCAACTGCAATACCGTCGTCCCCACCAAGCGTGGTTCCTTTTGCGCGGAGCAGGTTTCCGTCCACCCAAAGCTTTAGGGGATCCTTCATAAAATCATGCTCAACATCGGCATTCTTTTCGCAAACCATATCGGTATGCCCTTGAAACAGCAACGGTTTGCGATCCTCCCAACCTTTGGTGGCGGGGGCTTTGATGAGTACGTTATTCAACTCGTCGCGGTAACAGTACAGCCCGCGCGCTTTTGCAAAATCCACCAGATAATCGGCAATTTTCTCTTCGTTATAGGAGGGGCGCGGAATGGCGCTGATCTCCTCAAAAAAGCGGAAAACCGCTTCCGGCTTCCGCCCCTTGATCACATATTCCATATCTACCTCTTTTTGATATTTGTTATAATCTGACCTTTCTCTCGCGGGAAAGATTGATGGTTCCCTCGGGCATCAAATCCAAGTGATCGAGCGACATTCCCGTGCCAACCGCAACGCAAGAGACCGCGTTTTCGGCAACACGTGTGTGGATACCCGTAACGCGTGTAACAAGCTGATCAAAGCCATAGAGCAGACTTCCACCGCCTGTCATAACAATACCGTTGCGCAGAATATCGCCCAAAAGCTCGGGCGGTGTGCGCTCGATAACCTGACAGACAGCATTGAGGATCTCGGTGGTGGGCTCTGCAAGCGCCTCGATCATCTCACGCGAGCTGATGGTAATGAGCTTTGGCAGCCCTTGTGTCATGCATCTACCCTTGACCTCCACGTATTTGGGCTCGGGATGGTCGTAGACCGCGCCAATCTGTTTTTTCAGTGCCTCCGCGGTTCTCTCACCGATCAGCACCTTGTATTTTCTGCGGACATAGGACATGATCGCCTCGTCAAAGCGGTCGCCCGCGATCTTGATCGATTTGGAGACAACAACACCGCCCAAAGCCAAAACGGCAATATCGGTGGTTCCGCCTCCGATGTCGACAACCATATTGCCCACGTGCGAATAGATATCAAGCCCTGCTCCGATCGCCGCCGCTCTCGGCTCTTCGATCAGATAGACCTTTTGCGCACCTGCCTCACGGGCAGCGTCCTCCACGGCACGCTCTTCGACCTCGGTAATACCCGAGGGGATGCAGATCATGACATTGGGACGAAAAAACATATTTCCGCAAGCACGTCGGATAAAATGCTGGATCATCATCAGCGTTACTTCATATTGGCTGATAACACCGTCACGAAGCGGACGCACCGCGGTAATATTTCCGGGTGTACGCCCCAGCATCTGCTGTGCCTCTTTGCCAACCTTGAGGATGCGATCGGTAACGGTGTCAATGGCAACCACCGAGGGCTCCTCCAAAACGATCCCCTGCCCCTGCACATAGACCAAAACGGTTGCGGTGCCGAGATCGATGCCGATGTTTCGGCTGAGTTTCAATCCCTTCAAACGAGAAAAAAAGCCACGCTTGCCCGACGAACGCTTACCCGAATCGCTTTTCGCGCGGTCTGATCTGCCGCCGCGATTTCTCGCCTCACCGGTTCGTCCCGCTTTTTTCTTTTTCTCCATATCAGGCATCAAACGCGCCTCCTTTCTCAAAATTCAATTACAAATCTTCTCTTTTCATTATACATGATTTATTGAAAAAAATCAATCATTTTTTCAGAAAAAAGGAAAAAACAGAAAAATTTATTTTTTCTTGGGCGGAAAAGCACCCGTATCGCAAATAACATCGCTGACCGCAACAGAAAGACAGACAAACGACGCGCCCGCTCCGCGCAACAGCCGTCCGCACGCCGCCATACTCGCGCCGGTGGTGACAATGTCATCCACAAGAACCACGGTTTTGCCGCAAACCTCTTTCCCCATCTCCGGGCGCAAAACAAATGTCTCCTTTGCAACGCGTATACGCTCGGTCTGCGACAGCGTTTTTTGCGGGCGCTTGGCGTGTGGGTTGCGTTGAAACACCTTACGCACAGGAATGCCCGAAAGCTTTGACAGCGCACGTGCCAATGCCTCTGCTTGATCGGTTCCGCTGTCGAGCTTTGCCTGCTTTCCGCGCGGAACAAAGGTGAGCAATACCGCCCCATCCCCTCGCTCCGACCGAATCCGCTCCAAATGTACGCACAAAAGACTTGCCAGCCATTGAACGGTACGTGTTGACCGTGTATTTTTGATTTGAAAGATCACTCTGTTTTGCACCGGATCGCGCTTGCCGTGCACGTAATAAACCGCCTTATAAAGCGCCTCAGCGCGTGCGTGCTTCAGCTCCTCGGTCAGGCAGGCACATCGGTTGACCGTTTCGCCGCAAAAGATACAAAGCTCTCTTTGGGCACTCTCCCATTTTTCGGCGCAGGCTCCGCACAATGCCCCGTTTGACCTCCCCGCTTCATACCAGCTCAAAAGCGTTTTGCAGGAGGAACACTTCGGCGGAAACAGCAATGCGCGGATGCGATCGGAGGCGCTCATGCACGATCCTCCATCGACAGCCAATAACAAAGCCCCGTGTACCGCATGGATTGACGGTTGTTATCAACCATCGCGCGCGCAACGTCCTCACGCCCAACCAAAATAACCATTGACTGCGCACGTGTAACAGCCGTATACAGCAGATTTCTTGACAGAAGCATCGGTGCGGCGGAACCGAGCGGAAGAATGACAATGGGATATTCACTTCCCTGACTTTTGTGTACCGTTACAGCATAAGCAGGCTCGAGCTCGTCCAGCATATTGAAGTCGTACGCCACATGGCGGTCGTCAAATCGGATCTCCATGTGCTCTGAGGCAGGATTGATGCGTTCAATAACACCAATGTCGCCGTTAAAGATCCCCGTGCCGAGCGTCCCGTCCGGTCGCTCCCACTCGATATCGTAGTTGTTGCGGATTTGCATCACACGATCGCCCTCACGAAAGATCAGCTCACGGTAGCGATGCTCTCGTTTGTCGGGAGCAGGCGGATTGAGTGTGGCTTGCAAAATGACATTGAGATTTTCGGTACCCGTCTCCCCCTTGCGTGAAGGACAAATAACCTGCGTGCCGTTTACAGCAAGCTCACCGTAGGTACGCGGCAACCGCGTTTTGTAAAGCTGTGCCACTGTAGCGGCTATATCGCTGTCCCGCTCGCGCGGTAAAAAGAAGAAATCATTGTCTTTGACATCCAAGCGCGGCATCTCTCCGCGATTGATGGCATGGGCGTTGGTAATAATAAGGCTCTGTCTTGCCTGACGAAAAATCTCGGTGAGGCGCACAGTGGCAAAGCGTCGGCTTTCCAACAGATCGCGCAATACGTTTCCTGCTCCCACCGAGGGGAGCTGATCGGCATCTCCGATAATGATAAACCGTGCACCCGGTTTGATCGCGCGGAGCAGCGCGCTCATCAGTTCATTATCCACCATTGATGCCTCGTCCACAATAACGACATTTTCATCCAAAAGATTCTTCTCGTCGCGGTGAAAACGCATCCCCTTGCCTTCCTCACCGCCGTATTCGAGCAAACGGTGAATCGTCTTAGCCTCGCAAGAGGTCGATTCGGACAGTCGCTTTGCGGCTCTTCCCGTGGGGGCGCAAAGCGCAATATTCAGCCCCATACTGTCAAAAATATGTAGCAATGCGCGCACAACGGTAGTCTTACCCGTACCGGGACCGCCGGTGAGCAGCATCACGCCGTTTTCCAGTGCGTCAAACAAGGCTTGACGTTGAAGTGCGGCGTATTGTATTCCGCTTTCACTCTCCTCTTTTGCAATAAAGGAGCCAATATTTGCGGTGTCCATGGCAGGGCACACCTTGTCAAGCAAGGTCAGCTTGCGCGCGATGTATTTTTCGTGCTCGTAGTGTTTTTTATCATAAATGTACTGCACGCCTTCAAAGTTGACCGTGCGAAGCTTTTGTTCCCCCAAAAGCGTTGAAACAGCCGATTCCACACGCTCGGGAGATGCTTCGAGAAGCTTTGCCGCTCCCGCGATCAGCTTTTCGCGCGGCAGACAAACGTGTCCGTTTTGCCCCGCATTGGAACCCAGCATATAGAGAACGCCGCTGCAAAGCCTTTCCTCGCTGTCCTTGTCAAGACCCAGTTTAACGGCTAAACGGTCGGCTCGCTCAAATCCGATACCCTCGATCTCCTCGCAGAGCAGATAGGGATTATTTTTTGCCATATCAACGGCACTGCCGCCCCATTTTTTGTAGATGCGCACCGTAACAGCGGCACCGAAGAACTCACGGAAAAAAAGCATGGCGGAACGGATCCCCGCCTTGTTTTTAAAATCATCCGAAATCGCACGGGCACGTTTCGGGGTAATTCCCTGAATGGCAGACAGCCATTCGGGGTGATTTTCCATCACGTCAAAGGTTTCATCACCAAATTCATCAACAATGCGCTGTGCCGTTTTGGGGCCAATGCCCTTAATGGTACCCGAAGAAAGATAGCGCAAAATCGAGGCTCGGTCGGCAGGAAGCTGCTTTTCGGATTGCTCAACCTTAAATTGCCGTCCGTATTTGGGATTGTGCACCCATCTGCCGTAAACCGTTACCACATCCCCCTCACCGATATAAGGCAATATTCCGGTAATGGTGATCAGATCATCGGTATCGGTGCCGAGGTCGCAAATGGCAAACCCATTTTCCTCGTTGGAATAGATCACGTGCTCAATGTTGCCCGAAAGCTTGATAAGCCCCTGCTCATCCATTGGCCCTTGCATAAATCCGTCTTCCATTTTGCGCCTCCTTTGAAAAATTTTTTTGCGGGGGAAAAATTTTTGTAAAAAGTTTTCCCCCGCACCCCTTTTCAAAAACTAAAAAATATCGGTGATAAGCAAAAACGGTTGTTCACGGTCTGAAGCGAACGCATATCACGGCTCAATCAAATAACACTCCGCACCAAAGCGGTCGAGAAGATCGGCGTAATGATCCGAAAGCGCCTCGCCATCTCCTACTGTACCGTCCATTAGGTCAACCGACAAAAGCACCACAAGGCGCGCGCCTCTTTTCAGGGCGCTTGCCGCCGCTTCACTGAGCAACATATCGAGCTCCTCGGCATCTTTTTGACTGTGCACCTCCACGGCAACCGATATCCGTCGGCTTGGAAATATC
>JAFTXB010000087.1 GCA_017461825.1 Clostridia bacterium | reverse complement strand
TCCCCGGGAATAAATAGGGTGGTACCACGGATTTTTATTCGTCCCTGAGATAATCTATCTCGGGGACTTTTTTTGTCAGGCACACAAAAAACACAACAGATCAAGCTTGAAAGGATCAAAACCATGAGTAAAATACAAGTGGATATGGGGCTGACCGCCTTTGAAGGCATCAACGCAGGGCTGCATATTGTCTGGAAAGATCACGCAAACGCCAACGGGAAACGCCCCAATGAGGTCACCTGCCTCCTCACACAGACCTGTGGGGGCGCGCAGAGACGCTTTGAGATCGTTTTGAAAAAGAACAGCGTTGCGTGGAAGGATCCCGCAAAAGCTCCCGTCGGTGCAACACTGACACAGGGTGCGGGCGGAGACTGGACTCTCTCGCTCAAATCTCTTCCCGAGACGGACGGCAATGCCCCCTGCTCCTATACGCTGATTCAAAAGCCGCTGGAGGGCGAATACACCACCCTGCAAAGCGGCACCGCCGCCATCAACACCTGCCAAGGCTACCTGCCCAAGGACGACAAAAGCGCAAGACTGACCACGCGCAACAGCCGTCTGTACGACGCCGCAGGCAACCTGACCGTCCTCAAGGGCGTTGTAACACTCAATGCGGGCATCGACGGACTGGACGATACCACATCCGTAAAAGCCCTGCAAAAGCTTGCAAGGGTCGGATGCAACGCCATCCGTCTCACCGCACAGCTCATCGGACATCCCGGGCAGGGCTCCGGATATGTCTATTACAACAACGGCTCCTCGCACACGGGCGCTTACAACGATGAAAACGCCACCCGCACAAGCAAGGAGGACAAGCAAAGGATGCTGCGGTGCATCGATACAGTTATTCAAAACGCATCCGAAGTGGGGCTTTACACCGTCATCGACTGGGGAATTCTCGGCTCCAACCCGTATCAGTATCTGAGCGAGGCGAGCGAATTTTTCGGAACGTTGGCAGAGACCTACCGTGATAATCCCTACGTTTTGTTTGAGATCTGCAACGAGCCCCATTCCGATAACCCATGGGGCGGCGAGGCGGGAATCCGCGCGTATGCCGAGGCTGTGATCGGAGTGATCCGCGAAAAGGGCTCGGATGCCGTCGTCATCGTCGGTCCGCGCGGCGCTTCGACCTTCCTCTCCACCGACACGGGGGACGATCCCGTCCACGACCCGATTTCGGAAAGCCTCCGCCACAACGTTGCCTACACCTTCCATTGCTACCCCTACAATTACAATTACCACACCGATGCAAACCCGTGGCATTACGCGTGGAGACTGCGCGCGGCTTACGAGAAGGGATTAACCGTCATTTCCACCGAGACCAGCCCCATGAACGCGATCTTTGCTCCGTCCAAGCGCGATGCGCTTGGCTACGACATGCCACAGATGAAGAAATATTTGCGCCTCTTTTACGAATATGACATCAGCTTCTTCTATTTCCGATACGCCTCCTCGCCCGACGGCTACAACGAATGGATGATGTTCTGCCCGGGGCTGATCCTCAGCGAATACGAGTGGACGAGAGACGATCTCACCGTTTGCGGACAGTGGTATTACGATCTGATCACAGGTGACGGCGTATTCAACCGCGATGTGGACTACACCGCGATACGAAAAAAGGATTGGATCCCGCAATTCGACAACACCCACGCGGCATTCGGGCTTGGAAATACCTTCCCGGGCTTTGCCGACGGTGCAATTTTGGACGGAGCGGCATACTTTTTCAAGATTGGTGAGAGCGATTCTTTGTACGACGTTCAGTACGTAGGTTATTGCGAGCGCATCCTCTCCCGCATCAAGGCAGTGGCAAACGGCACCGAGCGACAGATCGGCGGTGAGGCATTTACCGAGGCAGATCTGCCGCGCACACGCACCGAGCCCATGGAGCTGACCTACCGTTATGAGGATCACGACTGTAAGGTCAAAATTTCGTACGGACAGCACCCAACCGACCGCGGATTCGGTATTCTGTTGGATGCCGAATACCCCCTTCAAGCAAAAAAATAAAAAACCAAACTGAAAGGATATAACCAAACATGAAAGCAACATTAGTACAGGCTGACAAGCACCTGATCTGGGCGGACGTTCCGGATCCCGTTATGAAATCCGACGAGGTTCTCGTAAAGATCGAGGCAGCAGCGCTCAACCGCGCCGACCTCATGCAGAGAGAGGGCGATTACCCTCCCCCTCCCGGATGCCCCGAGTGGATGGGACTGGAGATTGCGGGAACCATCGTTGAGATTGGTGAAGAGGCAGCAAAAGAATCCAATTGGAAACTCGGAGACAAGGTTTGCGCTCTCTTGGGCGGCGGCGGATACGCACAGTACGTAACCGTACGCTACGATATGCTCATGCCCATCCCCGAAAACTGCTCGCTCGTTGAGGCGGCAGCAATGCCCGAGGCATATGCAACCGCATACCTCAACCTCTTTATTGAGGGCAAGATCCAGCCCGGCGACACCCTGCTTATGAACGCGGGTGCCAGCGGACTGGCAAGCGTTGTCATTCCCATGGCAAAGGCATTTGGCGTACGCGTGATCACCACCGTTCTCACGGCTGAGATCGCAAAGAAGATCGAGCATCTGAATGCAGACGTAGTGGTTGATACCTCCACGCAGAACATCGCAGACGTGCTCAAGGCTGAGCTTGAGGCAGGCCACCCCGTAGACGTTGCCATCGACTGTCTCGGCGGCGAGATCATGGGCAAGTGCATCCATTATCTCAAGCACGGCGCAAGATGGATCATGATCGCGGCACTGGCAGGAACCAAGACCGAGATCGACCTGAAAAACATCTACGTCCGTAACGTCCGCATCATCGGAAGCACCCTGCGCTCGAGAACGCCTGCCGTGAAGGCTGAGATCCTCGCAGGTCTTGTCCGCGACGTATGGCCGAAGGTTGCAACGGGTGAGGTCAAGCCCACCATTTACAAGGTACTGCCCATCGAGGAGGCAGAGGCAGCCCACGACATCCTCTACAGAGGCGAGAACGTCGGTAAAGTCGTTTTGACAGTAGACTGATCAATTGCACATACCGCAACAAACCGCCCCACGTATGCACGCGCATACATGGGGCGGTTTTTAAATTTTAACTTTATTTCCTCTTGACAACCGCCAAGTAATCCATTATAATGTAATACAATGGACTGATAAAGCATGAAACCGTGAAAATCATTGTCAAAAATTTGAAATGGATAGGAGACACACTATGGAGATTTACGACACACTGATCGTCGGATGCGGCTATGGATCGGTGGGCTATGCGTTGGCAAATAAAAATACCGTTATCTGTGAGGAGCATCAAATTTGCGACACAAGCTTTTATCTGCCCATGAGAACCTTCCACTATACTCCTTACGCACCGAAAACGAAGGAAGGGGCTGATCTGCAGGAGCTTTTCGATTCCTTCTCCCTATTCAAGGAAGGCGTGCAAAACGCAAACGGCTTTGAATACGCCTTTTGCAAATTTATTTCGGAAAAAGATCTGACGATCCTTTTAAAATGCCGTGTGATCCGTATACTTCAAAAGCCGGACGGTATTTACGACGTCACCGTTCAAACCAACGGGGGGCTGTCGCATTTGCTTGCCAAGCAAGTGTTGAACGCAACCGATTGCACGGAGCCGAAGCAATACACCGTTTTGTTCGTTTGCGACTGCATCGATCCCGTCAGAGAGCAGCTTGAAAGCTGCTTTGAAGGCGCACGGATCGAGCCCACCGCCTACGAAAATCGCTATGCGTTGCATTTCGTCGTATGCGCCGACACCGACGAAAACCGCATCAAGCTGGACGTGTATCACAAATGGCAATCCCATGCCATCAATGCCAAAATTCTGTATATGGCACCCGTTTTCTATGGAAACGGCAGCGGGGGCGAGCTGTGTGACGGTCGGTTTGACAACCCCATCGAGGCATTTGAAGCAGGTTATCTCTACGGAAAGGAGCAAGCAAATGTTTCTATCGAGTCTTGAGAACGGCAAGGTCACAAAAACGGCTTGTAATGCTGTAAAATTTGACGAGTGCTGTAACGTGCTGTGCGTTGGCGCGGGAAGTGCTGGTGCTAATGCCGCCGACTCCGCCGCAAGAGAGGGCGCTGACGTGATCCTGCTGGAGCTTGGAGAAAACATTGGAGGTATGCCCGTTTGTGGCAACGTAACGAGCTATTATTACGGGCAAAGCGGCGGAAGCTATGAGGAGGACGACCGTAAAAATCGGAAGGATACCGTTTTTTTGTCAAATATGCGGCAATGGGAGCAGCGGCAGATCCGCCTGACCGAACGGCTGCTGTCAAGCGGCGTCAGAATCCTCTGTCGGCACAGCGTGATCGGTCTTTATTTTGAAGACAACAGAGTGATCGGCGTGCTTGCCTTTGACGGAAAAAAAGAAATTTCGATCAAAGCAGATATTACCGTGGATGCAACGAGCGACGGGCATCTGATCCGCATGACCGAGGCCAAAAAGCATTACGGAAGACCGAATGACGGTAGTTTCGTACCCTTTGGTGTATTTTTGCAATTCACCAAAAACGGGAGCCTGTTTTCCAAAAACAACGACAGCGGAATCATGGATCATTATTGTGCAAAGGATTTTTCCGAGAAAACGATCATGGCGCACGCAAATGCAAGCTATATGCTGGAGAACCGAGAGGTGGTGGGCTGCGCATTGCATACAGGTATCCGTGAGGGCTTGACCTACGAGGGCGAGGATGCCGTTTTATACGAAAACTTATTGCTCAACAAACGCCCCGAAAAGATCCTGTTCTGGGCGTATTCCGACCTGGACAGACACGGAAGCCTGCGTGCCACCGAGGAGGAACTGTTTCAAAATTGGTGGGTCATCGCCAATCTCTCCACCGTAACGATCAATATTCCCGTCCCGATGGGAAGTGTCGTTCCCAAGGGCATACGCGGGCTTATTACGGCGGGCAGATGTCTTTCCTGCGACACGTATTCGCAAAGCGCCGTCCGAATGAATCGCGATATGTTCCGCATGGGAGAATGCCTCGGCATTGCGACCGCGATGGCGGCGCTGAACGGCAAGGATCTTTTGGATATAGACTACGCCGAATACCTCGCACGGGCAAAAAAGCGCGGTTGCTATGGCGATGACACCGACGAAAGCTTTTATTTTGATAACACCTACGGCATATATCTGAACAAGATGAAGGCACTTGGGCGCACTCCCGACAAAGCATACGAAGCGTTATCCCCCGCAGATCACATCTGCGAGCCGATAACCTTTGACGTTGACCGAAATTTTGATCTGCTGAAAACCGATGCCCCGGGCAAAGCGATATGGTCCTGCTACCTCGCCCCCGATCGGGATGCCGTGCGCGAACGTCTGTCCCAAGAAATGCAAACAGCAGACGACACCCTTTACCGCTACAACTGTGCGATTGCGCTGGGGCTGCTGGGAGACGAACGTGCGCTCCCCGTTCTGCGAGAGATCGTGCAAAACCGAGATTGCTTCTTCTTTACCGACAATCGCCGCTCCAATCAGTTTCGAAGTGCCGTTGCCGTTTGTCTGCTTGGCAGACTTGGCACGGAGACCGACCTACCGCTGTTGACCGAACTCTTATCGGCGGAAGAGCTCGATCGACCAATGTATCACACCTTGAAACCCAATTATCTCTATCACACCGAGCCCGATCGAAATTTTGTATATTTTGCAATGCTGACCCATGCTTGTATGTCCATTTATAAGATCCATCGGCGTTTCGGGCTGTGTATGGAGCAATTGCACCGATTCTTTCATGCATATTTTGAGGACGGTAGTGTTTTACGCCGCGTGACCGACGCCGCTCGGGGCTCGGCGGCATACGAAGAAATGAACAGTTTTATTGAGCATATGCTAAACATTACACAACCCAAGTCGTAAAACAAACACGCAAAAATGCCCGACCTTCTTTACGGAAAGTCGGGCATTTCGTTTTAATTGACACATTTTATCGGCTCTTGCTCTGTTTGCGGTTTCGCAACACCCCTATGATGGACGAGACCAACACGGTGCATTCGTACGCGATCCCTCCGATCGACAGTACCATCACGTTATACGCCAAGCACAGCGGATTTTTGATAAACATTGCAAAGCGAATCTTTTGCGCATCCGCCATTGCCGTCGCCAAGGAATGAACCGCAAGCCCCGCCATGATGAAGACGGAATACCAGCCCTCCCACGTCAGGATGCTGGTCGCAACGATCAGCACGGTAAAGACGATGGGCAAAAGCTTGCTTTGGCTTCCGCGCTTGTTACGGAAGTAATAAAAGACGCATCGCACACCGCAAAGAAAATTCAGCGCCATAGCCCCCGTAGCCCCGATGAGGAGGTAATGCGCGGAAAACAGAAACGATACGATGAGTTCAAAGATCAACAGCTTGCCTGCGGTCTTCATCTGATAGGTGAAAAAGCCGATCACCACGGCTATTATACCAAGAATCTGCCCTATCACATACATCACTTCGGTTGCGTTACCAAACATAGTCTCTCTTCCTTTGATGAAAATTCAAACGTCAGTATTATATCACAAAACCGCAAGCCTGTCAATACGGTTGAGGAAATTGCGTTGTGTTGAACAGCCTTAACAGATGCCATGCGATATGTTATTTTACAATGCATTCGTAAGTATTCCAATCGTAAATTTCATAAATATGGCTGATCCCAAATAGCTTTTCTATAAAGCTTTTCTTTTTACGAATACTTTTTACGTTTTTTTCAAAACCTCGCTTTCCAAATAAGTCGTCATCATCGTCGTCAAGATCAAATTGGGCATCGGCAATCCAACGATTATTTTTAGCGTTGTTTTTAATTATAACCCCGCGATTTCCCATCATCATCTGTCGAATCTCATCAAGAAGATCATCGGCGCTGATATTGCAATTAAAGTATTCTAAACAAAACTCGCCAAACCACAAATCCCAAAAAACGAAATCTCCATCCTTTTCTTCAAACTCAAGTTCAATGTGCCGTTTGCCGTTTTGACTATAAATTATCAGAGCATAAAATTTACTTGTTTTAGTGTTTTTAGTATAGGGATTAGATAAAATATGCTTCAAAAATTCTGCTTCGTTTTCAAATTCGCATTCTTCAAACGGGATTGAATTAGTTTGGAGTAATTCTTTTACTTGAAACAAATTCATAGCTGCACCTCGTTTTTAGTTGTTTTCGTATTAACAATAGAACATATAAACATATAAACATATAAATAATTTTATCACACTTTCGACTAAAAATCAAGGGCTTTGGGTCTTTTAAAGACATTTCATGTGCATCCAAAACAGATGTCTTGCGATATATTATCATAATATTCGTAGGAAGGGGACTCCACGCCTTTCACAGTTGGCATATAGACAAAAGTGCGCATGTGTATTGGGGTTATCAATATGCTTTCCGCAGATTCATTTACTATAACACATCTTGTATTTACAGAATATCTACCTTTTCATTATTGAGTGCTTTGTTCATGCTTCGCACAGCACAGAACTTACCGCACATCGAGCAGGTATCCTCATGCTCGGGCTTGCGCTCGTCACGGATTCTCTTTGCCGTTTCGGGATCAAGAGCGCACGCCCATTGTTCCTCCCAATCGAGTTTGCGACGTGCATCTCCCATGCGGTCGTCGATATCCCTTGCATGAGGGATCTTCTTGGCAATATCTGCTGCGTGAGCCGCAATTTTAGATGCGATAATTCCCTGCTTTACGTCGTTAACATTCGGAAGAGCCAGATGCTCGGCAGGTGTTACGTAGCAAAGGAAGGCTGCACCGCTTGCCGCCGCAATAGCGCCACCAATTGCAGATGTAATGTGGTCATAACCGGGAGCAATATCGGTAACGATAGGACCGAGCACGTAGAAGGGTGCGCCCATACAAATGGTCTGCTGCATTTTCATATTGGCTTCGATCTGATCCATCGGCATATGTCCGGGACCCTCTACCATCACCTGTACATCCTTTTCCCAAGCACGCCCCGTAAGCTCACCGAGACGTACAAGCTCCTCAATCTGACATACGTCACTTCCGTCCGCAAGGCAACC